>JAYVVD010000251.1:0-4488 GCA_043787295.1 Ferruginibacter sp.
CCTGAGTAGCCAATGCTTTTATAGTAAGTATATACAAAGCTGTAGGGGTAATTACGAACACCAGAACAATAAGCACAGCTAAGTATTTCCCCCATATTATTTGAAATGCAGTAAGTGGTTTTGTTTTAAGCAATTCAAAAGTGCCGGTCTTAAATTCGTCTGACAAGGTATGCATTGTTATAGCAGGGATCAAAAACATCAATACCCAAGGGGCAATTTCAAAAAAAGTGGAAAGGCTGGCGTAGTTATTATTTAGAATACTGCTCTGCGGCAGTAAAAATAAGAATACTCCACATACCAATAAAAAAAGAATGATAGCAATATACCCAATAAGGTTACTGAAAAACCTGTTTAATTCTTTTATACAAATGCTATACATATTTTGTTATAAGTTGCTGCAATTTACTGCTTAACTTGTTACATTTTAGTTGTAAATTGAATATAATTGCATGCAGCATATTGGGTTGGTTAGTGGTCTTTTAATTATAACCAAGTATTTTTCCCGTTAGAAAATTATACATGCTGTTTATTGATATGCAATCGTAGCAATCTAAATAGCTTTAAGGATAGTGTTTATCAACACTAATTGCGCTTCCCCTACTTTTTAAAGCAGGGGATTTTTATTAGCCTTATTTATTGATACACCCAAATTTTAATTATACTCAAAAAAATATTTACTGACTAAAAAAAATTGAATTATTTCATAAACTGTTTGAATTTAGTTCACAAAATTTCATTATCAAAATCTGTATAATTAAAAAATTTTGTCTACTATATTGCTTTGTTGTGTTAGGGATTGGTTGCACAAAAAATTTCTTAAACGATACCAACAAAGAGGAAACACTCCCCACTACCTCTGCTATTGCTCAAGAGCTAATTTTGGATGCCGTGCAGTAGAAACCAGAAGCACATGCATATGTACTCCTATTATGATTACAATGAATTACATGGATTATGCAGATGACCCATGTTTATACATGTTTAGCGCAGGGCAAAATACACGCATGAATGCAACATTTGTTGCCGGCTGACTAAGAAATTCTTTTTTACACCTATAGGAGATCAATAAAAGAATAATTAAAAAGTGAAAGGGTTTAACCTTCCCCTTTTTTTATAGCAATAAAAAACCTCTCAGTAGTTGAGAGGAAATAATATTATTCTCTATGATTTTTTCTAAGATATTTATACTGCAAAACTTTCACCGCAACCACAGCTCCTACTTGCATTTGGATTGTTGAAAAAGAAACCTTTCCCATTTAAACCATCACTAAATTCCAATTCAGTATTCACGAGGTATAGGAAACTTTTAAGATCGGTTACAATCTTTACGCCCTTGTCTTCAAACACCTGATCCATCGGTTTTACTTCGTTATCAAAATCCATTTTATAGCTTAATCCGCTACAACCACCACCTACCACACCGACTCTAAGAAAGTATTTTTCATCATCCGCTACTCCAGATTCTGACATCAGGTTTAAAACTTTTGCCTTTGCTTTATCTGAAATATAAATTGCATTCTCTCCGATGCCCCCCGAAAGGGGTTTCTGAGTTTCCACGGTTGGAGAGTTATTTACATTGTTTAAAGTTTGGGTTTCTGTCATTTTAAAATTCTTTAATTTAGTCAATTCCTAAACTATACTAATACAGTTTTGTTTAAATCGTCACAGTCTTATGCCCCTCCTTCGGAGGGGTTTGGGGAGGCCTTAGTGTACCAAACTCTCTTCAAACTTAATGGCTTCTTTACCATTTTTTACACGATAATCGTTTATTGCTGCTTTTATAGCATCTTCTGCCAAAACTGAGCAGTGAATTTTAACTGGTGGTAAATTTAATTCCTCTACAAAATCCATGTTATCAACAGTAAGTGCTTCATCAACACTTTTACCTTTTAACCACTCTGTTGCCAGAGATGAAGATGCAATAGCAGAACCACAACCAAAGGTTTTAAATTTTGCATCAGTTATAATTCCTGTTGCATCATCTACCTGTATCTGAAGGCGCATTACGTCTCCACATTCAGGTGCACCCACCAATCCAGTTCCAACATTTTTCTCTGCTTTATCAAGTGTTCCTACATTTTTAGGATTTTGATAATGATCTATTAATTTTTCTGAGTAAGCCATGATAAGAAAATTTTAAAATTTGACAATCTGCAAATTTGCAGATTGTTATACCTGTTACTTTATTATTTTATAATATAATTAATCGCTGCTAAGATTTGCAAATTTTCACATTTGCTCATTGTTTTTAATGCGCAGCCCACTCAATACTGTTCAAATCTATCCCTTCTTTATACATCTCCCACAACGGACTCATTTCCCTTAACTTAATAACTGTTTCACTTATTGCCTTTACTGTATAATCAATTTGCTCATCTGTTGTAAATCTACCCAAACCGAAACGCAGCGAACTGTGTGCCAGATCATCACCAAGACCTAAAGCCTTTAATACGTAAGACGGCTCTAAAGATGCTGACGTACAGGCAGAACCTGAACTTAATGCTATGTTTTTATTAAAGCCCATCAGCAACCCTTCACCTTCTACATGCTTAAAAGAAATATTGGTAACATGAGGCAAACGGTGTTCTGTACTTCCATTAATATACGCTTCTTCCAGCAACATTAACGCAGTTTCCAGTTTGTCTCTCATTTTACTGATGCGTTTTGTATCAGCTTCCATATCCTGCATACACAATTCGCAAGCTTTACCCATACCTACAATACCAGGTACATTTAATGTGCCCGAACGCATACCACGCTCATGACCACCGCCATCCATCTGTGCCGTAACTTTTACACGTGGGTTTTTTCTGCGAACATACAATGCGCCAACTCCTTTTGGTCCGTACATTTTGTGCGCTGTAAATGCCATAATATCAATACCATCTTTGTTTACATCAACAGGTATTTTACCTACAGCCTGTGTAGCATCTGTAAACAATAACACACCATGTTTTTTTGCGATAGCACTTATTTCCCTAATTGGCATAATTGTGCCAATTTCGTTATTGGCCCACATGATAGATATTAAAATAGTAGTTGGTCTAATAGCTGCTTCCAGTTCCTTTAAATCGATCAAACCATCTGGCAGCACTTTTAAGTAAGTAACTTCTCCCCCAAGTTTTTCTATATGCTTACAGGTATCAAGCACAGCTTTATGTTCTGTTGTACAAGTAATAATATGATTTCCTTTTTGAGCGTACATTTCAAATACCCCTTTAATGCCCAGGTTATCGCCTTCAGTAGCACCGCTAGTAAAAATAATTTCTTTAGGGTCTGCACCTATCAGTTTTGCCACTTGCTCACGGGCATAGTCCACAGCTTCTTCAGCCTTCCAGCCAAAAGGGTGGTTGCGGCTTGCTGCATTGCCATAATCTTCTAAAAAGTAAGGGGTCATAGCTTCCAATACCCGAGGATCCATTGGCGTTGTGGCATTGTTATCTAAGTATATCGGTAATTTCAACATTTTTTGTTATTTAATTTATAAGCAAATTTACTACAATCGTTCTACTTTAGCGTTACCATTAAAGAAATTAAACCAAATGTTACAACCAGAGCATATAGGCATAGCTGTTAAAGAATTATCAATATCTGTTCCGCTGTTTGAAAAACTGCTGAATAGTCAGTGTTACAAGACAGAAACGGTTGAAAATGAAAAGGTAAACACCGCATTTTTTAAAACAGGGCAAACAAAAATAGAACTGCTCGAAAGTGCAGACCCGAATGGCGTAATTGCAAAATTTATAGAACGCAAAGGAGAAGGTATACATCATATTGCTTTTGAGGTAGCCGATATAGTAGCCGAAATGCAACGACTGCAAGCCGAAGGTTTTATTTTGCTAAATGAAACACCTAAACAAGGTGCCGATAATAAACTTGTTTGCTTCTTACATCCAAAAGGAACAAACGGTATTTTAGTGGAGTTGTGCCAGGGGAGGAAATAATTAAGCTTTTGGATGGAGATAAAAATCCTATTTATGCGCCAACTAATTTGTTATAAATTTGAAAGACTATGCAGATTAGTATTGAATTCTTTTGAGTGCAATAATAAATGAGATTTACTTTTTTAAATTAAAATTTCTAAACCTTTTTATGAAGCAATTTCTCACATCGCTCTTGATATTTTCGTCAACAATTATATTTGGACAAAATGCTAAACAGGCAACTAAAATTTCCATGGGTTACAGATTTTCTCCTGACTATAGTTTTAGAACCCTTAAAAATAGCGGTGGCAATAGTTCTACTGACTTGGTAATAAATAGTAGAAACGAAATTGAAAAAGCAAAGTTTGGGTATACTACCAGCTTTAACATCAACTTTAATTTTTCTGACTTTCTTAGCTTTGAAACAGGAATTGAATATTCAAATAAAGGATATAAAACGAAAGAGCAGAACTTAATTTACTTTCCTCCCAGTGCCAGTGACCCAAATAAAGCGACAATAAAATATTCATATCAATATGTTGGTATTCCATTACAGGCAAAAATT
>JAYVVD010000252.1:0-2483 GCA_043787295.1 Ferruginibacter sp.
TGGCAAGGGCGCAACTGTTTGGATACAAACCGGAAAGAATACCTATGAAAGCAGAATGGTTGTAGCAGGTATGGAAACAGGCGACCGCATAGAGATAAAGTCCGGGCTTAAGTCAGGCGACATAATAGTAACGAGCGGTGCATACCTCATAAACAGTGAATTTATTTTTAAGAACGGGGCTAACCCGATGGCTGGAATGAAAATGTAGTGCAGCTACAAATTAATTATAGAACTAACATGTATAAAGGAATGAAACCACTACAACCTCTCCTATTTTTAATCCCCGTTGTTGCCCTGATATTGGCTGTAGTATTCTATTTCATTATTCTAAAGAAAGCTACTGATAAAACACTTTTTAAACGATTTACTTCTAATACTCTCTTATTTGCTTTTATACTAAATTTTGCATGGGAAATAATCCAAGGTCCATTATACAAAGGCTTTACTTATAATATATCTCATATCGGTTTTTGTGGTTTAGCTTCTGTAGCAGATGCCATTATGGTCCTTCTAATCTATTTTGTTTTGGCTTTCTTTTATAAAAACCCATTATGGATAAAACATTTAAATATGCAACGTACTTTAATACTGGTACTGATTGGTGGCATAGGTGCAGTATTAGGAGAGATGAGACATTTATCCCAAGGTAATTGGGCTTATGCTCCATCAATGCCAATACTGCCTTTCGTTTATGCTGGCCTATCTCCTGTGCTTCAATTTATGTTGTTACCTGTTTCAATTTTTTACATATCTCCTATACTTTTGAGAAAATTCAAAGTCCCGCTTCACAGAGGTAAAGATGGCTAAGGTACGAATGGGAACAGGTGACGGCATGGAGATAAGTGAGGTCTTCAGGCAAGTGATGTAAAAGTAACGAGTGATGCATACCTTATAAACAGTAGATATTTTTTTTAAGAACGGCGTCGACTAATGGCGGGAATGACAATGTAAATTTCAAATATTCTTGTTAGGAAAATGGTTCTTACAAATCAGGTTGGTCACTTTATTTCGGGCTTCAAACCTGTCCGCTTACAAGGCACCCCAAAACATATTTAATTCTTGATTAAAAACAAGAACAGCCTTGTTTTGCATCAACTTTTTAGATTAAAGGGCTGCCTACTTTTACTAAAGGTTATATAAAGGTCAATAGAAATCTTATTCATAATTAATATCAATCAGATATATAAATTTTCCTTCCTTTTGTTTTCAACTGAAATAAGCGCAGGAACTCCTTCTAAACATCTGAATCTTGTAACATATTTACATAAAAGTGCAAAATTTAGCAGGGTAACGATATTCATCTTGTTGTTAGGTAATTCAGTTAGAAAAATGAAAGAAAATATTTATTATCGGCTGGTCAACCGTTTCAGGCGCCAGTGGTTCGATAATGTTTTAATGGTAAATAGAAAATAAGAATTTTAATATTTTAAGCACAAACCAATGTTAGAAAATGCAGAATTAAAAGATTATTCTAAAAAATAAAAATCAAGACCCGAAAAGGAACTTTCTTCCTTAAAAGAAATTATTGAGAATTACAAAATAGAAAGAAAAGCCAATTGGAAATCATTTAAGAGAAAAATGAATGATGACATTGGTAAAATTGAAAAATCAATAAATAAGCTCGCCAATCCTTCTAAGAAATAAAACGGTGAAAAATCTTTTATTATACTGGTTTAAAGTGCAGGCTTCCAAATTCATGAGAAAAAGCACTCATACCTCTCTATGATGCGGGAGACTATAAAACAAATACTTTCCGGTTATTGGCAAAGATATCAACGCTTAAAACCCGAAGTTACAGTCATGCCCACTTTGGGTGGCGCTGTTATGGTTCACCTCGCAGTCATGTCAACCGCCTTTTACCAGGAATTAACCGCAAGAGGACAAAGTGAAGAAACAGCAACCCAACTGTTTTATGATATTGCCTGTAAAATATATGTAAAAATGGGTAGGCTCTCCTTGTGGTTGGCCGCATGGGTAATCGCAGTATTGATAGCCACTTGCTGAACACAACTAAATTATTCAGGGCATTTCGTTTAATAGCCCATCCTATGAATGGAAGGATATTAAGTCAGCAAACAATGTGGTAAATTTTGATTGTATAAGATGCCCTGTAGCAGAGTACTTTAAATCAAAGGGATTATCAAAGTTTTGTACCAAAACCTGTGGTTCTTTAGATTGCCCTTTGGCAGAGTTATGGCACGCTAAACCGGAGAGAACGGGCAGCATTGCAGATGGCGCAGAAAAATGTGATTTCCGGTGGATAGCAAAACTGAAAAGCCAACAGATATATTAGGCTCTTATAATAATAAAAAATAAACAGATGAAAATATTATTAGCTACAGATGGCTCCGCACATAGTAAGGCAATGATTAAACAATTTGCTCGCAAAACCTTCGCCCCTAACACCAAAGTGCTAATTATTTCTGCTTATGAAAAGTCTTATATGATGTATGCTTCCCCAATGGGTACAATGAATGAATATA
>JAYVVD010000253.1:0-3494 GCA_043787295.1 Ferruginibacter sp.
TAAAAAAAATTATGGTGCATTTGTAGAAGTTGAAATAGAAAAAGATGAGGAAGAACTTTTACCTCACACTGAATTAATTGCATGTTTAAAAGATGAACCAATAGCTTACGAATATTTTATAAATTTGCTTCCATCCCATCAAAACTGGTTTTCTAACTGGATAAAAAATGCAAAAACAGAATTGACGATAACAAAAAGAATTTCAGCTATTGTAAAAGCATGTTCAAATAAAATGAGATTTTCAGATATGATGAAAACCTATCGTGACGAAAGAAAACTTATTCAGTAACTTCTACCATGTATTGTAAAATATCTTTACCATCAGCAACAACTCTTAAAGGAAATGTATCTTCTTTTTTAAACTGATAAGTAAAACTGATGACGCCTCCGGTGTTTTCAAAATTCATAGCCTCGGGTTTAGATTGTTTTTTTTCATCTCCCATTATTAAAGAAATATTCTTAATATCCACAGCACCACTTATCGGAAATGTAAATACAACAGGTTTTTTTAATGTGGTTTTTATGTGCCCGGTTATAGGAATCGGTTTGCTTAAGCCCAATGCAAAAGAATAATTATTAAATACCGGAAGGGCATAATAATCTTTTACACTTTTTATGCCGCCACCAAGCTGCCAAGCGTTATTATCGGGGAAATAAGCAAGGTTGAATAGTTTTCTGTCTGCAAAAAAATACTCGCTTGTAAATTGTTTGGTAAAGATGGTACTCTTTTTATCGAGATAACCGCTGGCTCTTGCTGCATCTACATAATACCAGGTTTCAGGACTTTGCCCAAGCTGTATAACATTCCAAGAATAATTTTTTTCATCAGCGATTTGGTTTATTTCATCAGCATTTTTTTTTACATAACCGTCAACACTTAAACAACGAATATTTACAGCGCTGCACATTTCCTGCATCAGTAAAGAAAACCCAAGTGGTGTCGCTTTTCTTAAAGCAATTATTTTTTCCGGGAGATTATTTTTATCATCATTTTGCCTTGTTCCTTTTGGGTCTATTTGTATGTTGTTTGCTACCCAATAAAAAATAGCTCTGGCTTTTTGTTCATTGTCAGCAAATTTTTCTGTAATTGTATCTGCAATAACTGCTACATTAAAATTATTTAATTGACCAAGTTTCTGTACTGCCTCGTCTATACTTATATATTTTGATTGTTGGGCAAAACAGCAAAATGTTGCTGCCGATAATATCAGGGCAAATACAATTTTTTTCATGCTTTAAAATTAGGTATGCAATCGTTAATATACACACAAAAAAGTCCCTGAATTTCAAGGACTTTTTACATGCATATAATATTAAATTATCTTAAAAAAAGTATTTCTCTGTACTTTGGCAAAAGCCAGCTGCTGTCATCAACCATCAGTTCCAGTTTATCTACATGATATCGTATTTCTTCAAAATAATTACCTTTTACATCATCACAGTAAGCTACAGCCATTGCTTTGCTGTTAGTAAGTTCATTGGCTTTTTTGCGTGCTTCAATCATTGCTTCTGTTTTATCGCTGATGATTTTTATGTGCTCGCTAAGTTTCTGCACTATCTGTAATTGGTTGGCATAACCTTCTTTGGAAATACCGGCATCTTTTAATCCATTAATATTTTGCAATAAAATATTTTGATACTTTACAGCTGCAGGTAAAATATATGTACTTGCCAAATCTCCCATAACCCTCGCTTCTATCTGCACTTTTTTTACATATTCTTCAAGCATTATTTCATATCTCGCCTCTAATTCCCCGTGTGTGTAAATGTTGTTTGTTTCAAACAATTTTTTAGCCTTGTCAGTTACATAAGCATCCAATGCCAACGGCGTAGTTTTTACATTTTCCAAACCTCTTTTTTCTGCTTCTGCAGCCCATTCTTCGCTGTATCCATCTCCTTCAAACAATACTTTTTTACTTTCTACTATATATTTCCTTATTATTTGCAGTAATGCAACTTCCTTCTTTTCTCCTTTTTCAATAAGTGCATCAACTTCTATTTTAAAAGTTTTTAAAGTTTCAGCCATTACAGTATTTAAAGTTGTCATGGGTACAGCACAGTTTGCTGAAGAACCAACTGCTCTAAATTCAAACTTGTTACCTGTAAAAGCAAAAGGAGAAGTTCTGTTGCGGTCAGTATTATCAAGCATTAATTCTGGAATAGATTTATGAATATCCAGTTTTAAAATTGCTTCATCCTGCTCGTCAAATTTTCCACTCACTCTTTCTTCAATTTGCTTTAGAACATCCGTTAAAAACTTTCCAATAAAAATGGAGATAATTGCGGGTGGAGCTTCATTTGCACCAAGTCTGTGGTCATTACCTGCACTTGCAATGGAAGCCCTGATAAGGCTTGCATAATCGTGTACTGCTTTAATGGTATTAACAAAAAAGGTCAGAAACATTAAGTTTGTCTTAGGTGTTTTTCCAGGTGCTAAAAGGTTTACACCAGTATCAGTACTCATACTCCAGTTGTTGTGTTTGCCACTACCGTTTATACCTGCAAAAGGTTTTTCGTGCAACAACACCATTAAGTTGTGGCGTTTTGCTACCCGTAACATTACATCCATCAACAAAGTATTATGATCTACCGCAAGGTTTGTTTCTTCAAATATTGGTGCACACTCAAATTGGCAAGGTGCAACTTCGTTGTGGCGAGTACGAATCGGTATTCCAAGCTTGTAAGATTCTCTTTCAAAGTCTAACATAAAAGCATAGATACGCTCTGGTATTGCTCCAAAATAATGATCATCTAATTGTTGTCCTTTGGCAGGAGCGTGGCCAAATACAGTGCGGCCGGTAAGTAACAAATCAGGGCGTGCATTTGCTAGTCCCGCATCTATTACAAAATATTCTTGTTCCCAACCAAGGGTGGCGGTAACTTTCGAAATATTTTTATCAAAATACTGGCATACATCAACTGCTGCCTTATCTAATGCAACAAGTGCTTTTAAAAGTGGTGTTTTAGTATCTAGAGATTCTCCTGTATAAGAAACGAAAATCGTAGGAATGCACAAGGTTTTACCATCGCCAATTTCCATAATAAACGCAGGTGAAGATGGATCCCAAGCAGTATAACCACGTGCTTCAAAAGTGGCACGCAAACCACCATTTGGGAAGGAGGAAGCATCTGGCTCCTGCTGTATCAATGCAGCACCTTCAAATTCTTCAATAGGCGTACCATCACCTTTTAAGGTAAAAAAAGAATCATGTTTTTCTGCAGATAAACCAGTAAGTGGTTGAAACCAATGTGTAAAATGAGTTACGCCTTTGCTTTCTGCCCAGGCTCTTAATCCATTAGCTATTTGGTTACCCATGGCACGGTCAATTTTTTTACCACCACGGGTACTGGCCAATAAACTTTTGTAAGCGTCATCACTTAAATATTTTCTGGCAGCATTTAATGTGAAAACATTTTCATTAAAAATGCCGGTAATTTTAGAGGCATTATCCACTTTTACTGGTGTTGGATGATTGCTTAGACTATTAACAGCA
>JAYVVD010000254.1:0-7891 GCA_043787295.1 Ferruginibacter sp.
TTTTGTTTGCAAAGTTGGAGATATTGCCAACTGTCAATGCAATACAATTATATTAACTGAAGCTACGCAGCAGTTTTTAGCCAAAACAAGTTTTGATTGCCTTTGTGTAAACTGCCTACAAAAAATTAGTAATACCATAGAAGCTTCTAAGGCTTACGATTTCCCCACACAGAAAAATGAATTTATAGAGGGCATTCATTATTACATTGAAAATAATAACTGGGTGTTTACAGAAATGTACCATATACTTAGAGGTTATTGCTGCGAAAGTGGCTGCAGGCATTGTGTGTATGGATTTCGGGTGGGGAGTAAAGAGTTATAAGTTTTTAAGTTTTAAGTAATAAGAGATTAGTTTAGAGTTGCGGGGTGAGAGTTACAAGCTTGAAGTTTTGGGTTCTTTCGAAAAATAATTTTGCATTTTAATTATGAGTATGAATTTAGAAGAACGAATAAAATTGAGCGAAACACGCATTTTTAAAGCAGTATTTCCAAATACAACAAACCATTACGATACTTTGTTTGGTGGTACTGCTATGCATTTAATGGATGAAGTAGCTTTTATAACTGCTACACGTTTTACAAGAAAAAGATGTGTTACTGTTTCCAGCGATAGGATTGATTTTAAAATGCCAATACCTGCGGGTACCATTATTGAACTGGTTGGTAAGGTTTCTAAAATTGGTACTACAAGTTTAGATGTGAAAGTGGAAATTTATATAGAGCAGATGTACGAAAACAAAAGAGAGAAAGCCATTACAGGCTCTTTTACTTTTGTGGCCATTGATGATAACAAAAAGCCTACAAAAATATTATCCTAAGTCTTTGATAAAAGTTGAAAAAAGATATACTGCTGAAGAGCGCCGGGATGGGCAGTAGTAGCTGCCGCAATGATAAACTTTGTATTACAATAAATTTTGGAGCGGCACTACCACCGACAGCCCGAACAAATGCTGCAAAGTGGATTAATGTTCTGCGCACAAATCTTCTTATTTTCTCTAATAATAAACTGCGCAAAAGAAGTTATTTTTGCCACGAAAAATTAATAACAACAAACGAAAAATATGAGCAAAGGTCCGGTTTCAAATTTTATAGAACATCATTACCGGCATTTTAATGCAGCGGCGTTAATGGATGCTGCAAAAGGGTACGTTACGCATTTGGAAGAGGGTGGTAAAATGATGGTAACGCTAGCAGGTGCTATGAGTACGGCTGAGCTTGGGCTTAGTCTGGCAGAAATGATTAGGCAAGATAAGGTGGCCATCATTAGTTGTACAGGTGCAAACCTGGAAGAAGATGTGATGAACCTGGTAGCACATTCGCACTACAAGCGTGTCCCAAATTATAGGGATTTAAGTCCACAGGATGAATGGGATTTATTGGAGAATCATTACAACCGTGTAACAGACACCTGCATACCTGAAGAGGAAGCTTTTAGAAGATTGCAAAAGCATATTGAAAAAATATGGAAAGATGCAGAGGCTGCGGGCGAAAGATATTTTCCCCATGAGTACATGTATAAAATGTTGTTGAGTGGTGTGCTGGAACAGTATTACGAAATAGACCCAAAGAACAGCTGGATGCTGGCTGCGGCAGAAAAAAATATTCCAATTGTGGTACCGGGTTGGGAAGACAGTACAATGGGGAATATTTTCGCATCATACATTATTAAAAATGAATTGAAGGCAACTACCATGAAAAGTGGTATTGAATATATGGTTTGGTTGGCAGATTGGTATAAGCACAATTCATCAGGAAAGGGCGTAGGCTTTTTTCAAATTGGTGGGGGTATTGCCGGCGATTTTCCTATTTGTGTAGTGCCGATGATGTATCAAGATTTGGAAATGCATGATGTGCCTTTCTGGAATTATTTTTGCCAGATATCTGATTCTACCACATCGTACGGATCTTACTCCGGCGCTGTGCCAAATGAAAAAATTACCTGGGGTAAACTAGATATTGCAACACCAAAATTTATTGTAGAAAGTGATGCTACGATTGTGGCTCCGCTGATGTTTGCGTGGATATTGGGATGGTAGTGGAGAATTGAGACAAAAGACAAAAGGCGAAAGACATAAGAATTATCAGAATGCCCGTTAATTCATAATTTATCACTCATAATTCATCATTAAAAATACTTCTTAGCGCCTCAGCGTCTTTGCGGTTAAAAAAATAAAAATGGAAAAAGTAAAACTCACCGTTAACAACAATGGCTCTTTAAAAATAGAAGGCGATTTTGAAATTGTAGACCGGGCCGGAAATGCTTATGATTTAGGCGGAAGAGCAATTGTAGGAATTTGCCGTTGCGGTTTGTCAAAAAACAAACCTTTTTGCGATGGTGCACATAACGGGCATTTTGAGCATGAAGCTGTAGCATTTGCATTGCCGCCAAAAAAATAATTACTGAATTAGAAAAGTAAAAAAAGTTTATGCTGAATGTATGTTCAGCATAAACTTCTTTTTTGGTAAGCGTTAAAATAAATACTGGTATAGTTCTTCCACCTTACCAAGCGTCACCACTTCAATACCAAATTTTAGTTTGCCCAAACTCTTTGTATTATATTTTGAAATGATGATTTTCTCGAAACCAAGTTTCTCGGCTTCAGCAATGCGTTGTTCAATTCTATTTACTGCTCTAATTTCACCTGATAAACCAACTTCACCCGCCAAACAAACTTTTTGAGGCAGCGGCACATCTTCATAGCTGCTTAGCAATGCGCAAACGATGGCCAAATCAATACTCGGATCTTCCACTTTAATACCACCTGCAATATTTATAAAAACATCTTTTACGCCAAAATGAAAGCCTCCACGCTTTTCCAACACAGCCAAAAGCAGTTGTAAACGCCTGAGGTCGAAGCCACTAACTGTTCTTTGCGGGGTTCCATATACGCTTTGTGTTACCAAAGCCTGGGTTTCTATCAATAAAGGTCTCATCCCTTCAATAGTTGCAGCAATGGCAATTCCACTTAATTCGTCTTCTTTTTGTGTAATTAAAATTTCTGATGGGTTTAAAACAGGTTTCATGCCTTCTTCTGTCATTTCGTAAATACCCAATTCTGATGTGCTGCCAAACCTGTTTTTTAACGTTCTTAAAATGCGGTAAGCGTAATGTCTGTCGCCTTCAAATTGCAAAACAGTATCAACCATATGCTCCAAAATTTTTGGTCCTGCAATGCTGCCATCTTTTGTAATATGCCCAATTAAAAAAACCGGTGTGTTGGTTTCCTTTGCATAGCGTTGAAGTTCTGCAGCACATTCTCTTATTTGCGAAATACTTCCCGGACCAGATTCCACAAACGGCGATTGCAATGTTTGAATAGAATCTACAATTACAAGTTCTGGTTGTAATTTTTTTATTTCTTTAAAAATTGTTTGCGTGTTTGTTTCTGTAAGTAAATAAAAATTATCGCTTTGTACGCCCACTCTGTCTGCACGCATTTTTATTTGCTGTTCACTTTCTTCGCCACTAATATAAAGTGTGCGCACATTTGTAAGTTGTAATCCTATTTGTAAAAACAAAGTTGATTTTCCAATACCCGGTTCTCCCGCAACAAGTACAATACTTCCTGCAACTATTCCACCACCAAGCACACGGTTTAATTCCCCATCGGGCGAAAGAATTCTTTTTTCTTCTCCGCTTATTACATCGTTTATTGAAATTGTTTTTAATCCTTTCATGCCGCTAAAGTTCCGCCAGTCCTCTTTTGCAGCCTTATCTGTACCTTTTACAATTACTTCTTCAACAAATGTGTTCCACTCATTACAGCCCGGACATTTACCAACCCACTTCGCACTTTCCTGCCCACAGTTCTGGCAAAAAAATGTTGACTTTGTTTTACTCATAAATTAAAATTACGTAGAAGGCGGTGAGAATTTCGTTTTAGTTTTGCTCTTATTTTTTTGTCCAAAACAAGAAGCAGCTTTTATCATCATCGTTGTGAACTTGTTCTGTTAATTAATTTTCTTTTGAGGAAAGAAAATTAATTAATCTCACTTCAGGGTCATACCTTTTTTCAACTTAAATTATGCACTTTTATAAACACTATATGCATATCTATTAAAACTATATACATCAGCACAAAATAATTGGTAAGAAAAAATTGATTTTTTTTGTGAAAAAATATTTTCATTTTTCATTTAAATTTTCATGTCATTTTGTTCTAAAAAAATGAGTATAAAAATTTATTAGCAATTAAAAGAGCACAAAAAATTTCTCATAAAAAATTCTTTTATTGAAAATAAAAATTGTAGAAAATTGATTTAAAAACATTCAAAAAGTAGAGGATAAAAAATTATAAGTTACAAAAAGAGAAGTTTACTACTTAATTAAAATTGATTTTAAGTAATGACTAAATAGAAAAAGAGCCATCATTTCTGACAGCTCTTTTACTTACTAACCCATTAAATTCTATTGCTAAATTACATAATCATCGGAAAACAAAAAATTATTTTTGCTTGAACTTATTATTAATTATTTGTCAATAAGAATTTGCTCTTTGATATTGTATTGAATGTCAATACATTAAATTATTTTTTTCATAAATCTTTTCATAAATTAATAATAAATTCGATCTTTTTAAATGATAATTTGGTTTATATCATAAACTACTCTACGTTTGTATAAATTATTAGTCAATGCAATTTTCATTTTTCATTTTAAGTTTATTCACTGCACTATCTAGCCTTGGTCAGATAACTATAACAGGCAAAGTTTCAGACAATAAAAATCTGCCAATTAAGGGCGTAAGTATCACAATAGTAGATTCATATGACGGTGGCACAACTGATTCTCTAGGTAATTTTAATTTTACTACATCTGAAAAAGGAAGCAAAATGCTTAATGCCACAATGTCAGGCTTTAGATCTTCTAACTCAAAAGTTGATATTGCAAACGCTCCTATTATTTTAAATATTACAATAAAAGAGATTATAACTGAACTAAATGCAGTAACAATTACGGCAGGTGCATTTGAGGCTAGTGATAAAAAGAAAGGAACCGTGCTTAGCTCTTTGGATATAGTTACAACCGCCGGAAGTAATGGAGATATAACAGGTGCGCTTAAAACTTTACCGGGCACTCAGCAGGTGGGTGAAAGTGAAGGACTGTTTGTAAGAGGGGGCTCAGCTACGGAAAGCAAAATTTTTATAGATGGCAGCCTTATAAATAACTTTTTTTACAGCAGTTTGCCAGGTTTAGCAACCCGTGGTCGGTTTAATCCATTTCTTTTTAAGGGAACCGTTTTTTCCACTGGAGGTTATTCCGCTTTGTACGGTCAGGCATTATCAGCAGCCCTTATTTTAGAAAGTGCTGATTTACCAGAAAGAACAGAGGCGAACCTAAGTTTATCAGTTATTGGCGTAGGCGGCGGTATTCAAAAATTAGCAAAAAATAAAAAGGCTGCCTGGGGTGTTTCTTATAACTACACAAATCTTGCACTGGCATTTGCAGTGATAAAGCAAAAAATTGATTTTTTTAAAACGCCGGTTTATCATCAGGGCGATGCAAATTTTAGAATTAAAACGAAAAATGGCGGTTTTGTAAAATATTACGGCTATGCAAGCTGGAACCAAACTGGCATTCGTAATCAGGATATTGATTCTGTACAACTTAAAAATGCTTTTGAAATAGAAAATTTAAATACATTTCAAAATATAAGCTGGAAAGAAAATATTGGTTATGGCTTTAAATTAAATACGGCTCTAAGCTATAGTACCAATAAAGATGATATCACAAATGAATTGCTCAATGAGACAAATGAAAAACAAGAGTTTTTTTCTCCCGCAGGTTACTCCGGTAAAAACTTTTCGTTACTAAACAAAGCTCAATATGCACAGGCAAAAGTTGTATTGGAGAAAAGGTTAAAGGGAATTAATACCATTCGTTTTGGGTTTGATTATTTTTACAGCAAAGAAAAAACGCTGTTTACTCTTTTTGACGGCACAAAGTATAATGATGTAGTAAACGATAACCTGTATGCAGCTTTTGCAGAAACAGATTTATACCTCACAAAAGATCTTGCTTTAAAAGCCGGTAGCAGGTTGGAACATTCTGAACAAATAGATAAATGGAATATTGCGCCACGTGCATCTATTGCTTATAAGTTTAAAGATAAAAGCCAACTCTCTTTTGCTTACGGTATTTTTTATCAAAATCCTGAACGAAAATATTTACCGGTTTTAACTAATAGTGTTGGTTACTCAAAAGCAACACATTATATTTTGCAATATCAGGTTGCAAAAAACAGCAGAATATTCAGAACAGAAATGTTTTACAAAAATTACAATGCTTTGTATAAGACAGCCATTAATAATACCGGAAGAGAAGTAGCGGCTAACAACAATGGATTTGGTTATGCAAAAGGAATTGAAATTTTTTGGAGAGATAAAACAACTGTAAAAAATCTTGATTACTGGGTTTCTTATTCGTACCTCGATACAAAAAGGAATTATCTTAATTATCCGGGCTCACTCACACCGTCATTTGCTGCAAGTCATACTGCATCTTTTGTTGCTAAAAAGTTTGTATTGCCTTGGAAAACCGGCTTTAATATGAGTTACAATTTTGCAAGTGGTCGCCCTTTTTATAACCTCCGCTACGATAATGCACAGAGCAAATACACTGTGAAGGAAGAAGGTAAAACAATAAACTACAATAGCCTAAGCTTTAGCATGAACTACTTACCCAACCTTGGTAAGACAAATAAAAAAACATTTATAGTGTGGGTTTTGTCACTTACGAACGTGCTTGGACAAGAGCAAATATTTAATTATAACTTCTCATCTATTAACAACAATAAAGTTGCTGTTGTACCACCGTCAAAAAGATTTTTGTACATAGGCTGCTTCTTAAGTTTTGGTATTGACAGAACACAGGATGCGATTAATAATAATTTGTAGAACGAGAAGACGACAAACCACTGACAACAGACAACTGACACCAAATGACTGAAAATAAATAAAGAATACAGCATTCTTTTTATAACATTAAAACCTAAAAAATGACAAACGAACAACTACCACCAACCGAAAGAGATGAAGCACTATGGGCAATAGCTAAAAAACGTGCAAGCTTTAAAAAATCATTTCTTACTTATGCTATTATAAATATTTTTTTATGGTGCATTTGGTTTTTTACTGATAGAAATTTTGGGAACAGTCGTTATGATTGGCCATGGCCGCTTTGGGTTACTTTAGGTTGGGGCATTGGCATTGCTTTTCAATATAGAGATGCATATTTATTTTCTAACACAAATGCCGTTCAAAAGGAATACGATAAACTTAAAAAAAATATTTAATTTTTAAAATAAACAAACATGAAAAAAATAATCCTTCTTTCCATCATCAGTATAATATCATTAACCACAATTGCGCAAAGTGAAAAATATCTTGGCGCAATGAAAAAAAATATTGCTATGTTAGATTCAGGCTATGCAAAGCCTGATAATTTTATTGGATTGGCAAATACATTCGAAAGGATAGGAACTTCAGAAAAAGCGGAATGGCTTCCGTTTTATTATGCGGCATATTGCAGGGTAAATTATGCCTTTATGCAAAAAGATCCTTCAGGTAATGATGCTATTGCAGAAAAAGCAACAGCATTAATAAATACTGCAGACTCTTTAAAGCCCAACAACTCAGAAATCAGTTGTTTAAAAAGTATGATTGCCAGTGTGCAAATGATTGTGAACCCACAACAACGTTACATGAAGTATAGGGCATTGATACAAAAAGAAATTCAAAATGCAATGCAACAAGATCCTGCAAACCCACGCCCATACATGCTCACAGGGCAAAATTTAAAATATACACCCGAGCAGTTTGGCGGCGGTTGTAAAACCGCACTGTCACAATTAGAGACTGCCATGGAAAAATTTATTTCATTCAAACCCGT
>JAYVVD010000255.1:0-6569 GCA_043787295.1 Ferruginibacter sp.
ATTTAACTAAATCCTTGCAAACTCAATGTTTACAAGGATTTTTTGAGTATAATTTTTAAGGGTATCATTTTCTACAAAACATTTTTCATTTGTATTTTAAATAGGGTTTAAAAAATGGAATGTTTTATGCTTTAAATAATATTATTAATTTTAAAAAAACAATTTATGGAAAACATAGATGATACTCTTAATGAAAAACCTAAAGGAAATATATTGCAGAATGAAAATAGGGAAGATGAAGCTTCCCCCGAAAATTTAAAGCATGAAGAGACCTTTAATTTAACTGAGAAAGTAGTCGAAAGAGTTGCTTCACAACCACCTATCAAAACTGATCAGGATTTAAATAAAAAAAATAATAGATAGGGTTAATTTTTAAATAAAAAGGACAGAGTTAAATCCGCCCTTTTTATTTTTTTAAAATACCCTTAAAAATAAATTCAATTTTATTGCTTATTTGTAAATTATAATAAAACATTTTAAAAATTTTATTACAATTTTATCATTACCAAATGCTCTATTCTATCATCTTGCAATTTAATAATTCCCATTGGCTGCTCTACTTCATCTAAAAAAACTTTCATTTCTTTTTCAGGTTCTTCAACTGTTTGCAAAAAGGTAATGCTATAAACGGTATTGCCAAAAAGATATTTTATTTCAAAACTTTGCCATTCTTTAGGAATGCAGGGTTCAAATCTTAAAGTATTTCCTTCTTTTTTTAACCCTATAAAATAATCTGTTATCAGTTGATACATCCAGCCTGCAGAGCCAGTATACCAAGTCCATCCACCACGGCCTTTGTGTGATTTTTCAGCATATACATCTGCTGCAATTACATAGGGTTCTGATTTATAAATAGCAATTTTTTCTGCACTGTTTCCTCTGTTTAAAGGATTGATCATTTGCAAAAGATCCCATGTTTTTTTTCTGTTACCCATAGCTGCAAAAGCCATTACAAGCCACACAGCAGCATGTGTATATTGACCACCATTCTCTCTTACCCCAGGTACATAACCTTTTATATAACCCGGATTAAGATCAGATTTATCAAAAGGTGGATCAAACAATTGTATAAGTCCAGCTTCTTTGCGCACAAGATATTTATCAGCAGATTTCATTGCAGTTGCAGTTCTTTCATTGTCTCCTGCTTTCGATAATACGGACCAGCTTTGTGCAATAGAATCAATCTTACACTCAACATTTTCATGCGAACCGAGAGGTGTTCCATCATCAAAATATGCACGGCGGTACCATTCTCCATCCCATGCTTCCTGCCTGATATTAATCCGTAATTTTTCAGCCTCTTCTTTACATTTATTCGCAAAAGCTTCGTCATTTTTCAGTATGGCAACTTCTTCAAACTTTTTTAAAACATTGTATAAAAAAAATGCCAGCCATACACTTTCGCCCTTGCCTTCATTACCGACTTTATCCATCCCATCATTCCAGTCTCCTGAACCAATGAACGGCAGGCCATGCGCACCAAATTTTAATGCATGTTCAATTGCCGTTACACAATGTTTATATAAATCTGCAAAGCTGCTTGATTGCAGGGGCAAATCGTAATAAGAATCCTCTCCAACATTCAGCAACCTTCCTTCCAGAAAATAAACCTGTTCATTTAAAATATCTTTATCTCCTGTCGATTTTATGTATGCTGCAGTAACAAATGGCAACCACAAATAATCATCTGAACAGGTAGTTCGAACGCCCCTGCCTGTTGGCGGATGCCACCAATGCTGCACATCTCCCTCCTTAAACTGACGAGATGCACAAAGCAGTATTTGCGATTTTACCAGCAATGGTTGTGCATGCATTAATGAAAGTGTATCCTGCAACTGGTCCCTAAATCCAAAAGCACCTCCCGACTGATAAAAGCCACTGCGTGCCCAAATTCGGGAAGCAAGGGTTTGATAATTTAACCACCCATTTGTAAGCATATTCAAAGCAGTATCCGGTGTGTATATTTTTACAACTCCCAATGCTTTTTCCCAATATGTATGAACATTTTGCAATGCATTATACGCAGCATTCATCCCTTCAAATGCCATGATTAATTCATTTGCGTGTTTCATTGATTTTCCGGCTCCAAGTCTAAAAATTATTTCCTTTTCTTCACCTTCAGTCAACTCAAAGGCCACCTGTATAACGCCACACGGATCCAATCCGGCACCCGTTTTACCGGAAAGCCTTGCCCTGTTTAATCCATCAGGATTGTTGATTGCTCCATTGCGACCTAAAAATTCTGTGCGGTCAGTGGTAATAGTTTTATTGGTACCATCAGCATCAAAAAAAGCAACCCTGTTTGTAAATTCTGAACTATATGCATTAGTAGCCAAAATAGCGCCTGTAGCTTCGTGTAATTCTGTTACGGTGTGTTTTAAATATTTTGCACGCAGGTCACCAAGCACCCATTCTACATATCCGGTAGCAGTTAATTTACGGGATCTGCCCGATTGGTTTGTAATTTTTATAACGATGTATTTAATGGGCGCTTCTATATCTGTAAACACAGTCATTTCAGAATAAATTCCATCTTCACTGTGTTCAAAAACACTGTACCCAAAACCATGTCGGCTTATATATGGCGAATTGCCACGGCATGGCAAAGGTGTGGGTGACCAAAACTTACCACTCTCTTCATCTTTTAAATAAAATGCTTCTCCCTTAAGATCCGTAATAGGATCATTGTTCCAGGGTGTTAAACGAATTTCATGTGCATTATCTACCCATGTGTAAGATTGACCACTTTCGCTGATGATGCTTCCAAAATTAGGGTTTGAAAGTACATTGATCCATGGAACCGGTGTACGGTTTTGCGGAGTGGTTGTAATCACATATTCTTTCCCATCCGCTGTGAAACCGCCAAGGCCGTTGGTAAACTGAAGGTCTTTTCGTGGCTCAATTTCAGTATACACCGAAGGATAAAACTTTGTAGGACTAAAATAAGGAATAGTCGTTTTTGTTTTTGCACGTCTGTTAATCTGTTCTTCCAGCGTGCCAAATTTATCTGCAATAATTATATGTGCCACGGCTTCAAATAAAATTCTGTCTTCGTTGGTTATTTGATCGGCGGATCTTATAAATATGCCACCGGGTTTTTCTTTTAATTCAGTGCCCATTTCGGGTGCAATAAGGCTTTGTATATGTTGGTGTAACTCTTGTCTGTAAACGCCATGGTCCTCATTCCAAATCACCAAATCAACTAACAGACCTTTTAAGCGCCAGTATAAATGGGCCTGTATCATTTGTTTTACGAGCCCAATATTTTCTGCATCTTCAATTTGTACAAGTATGATGGGAAGATCTCCAGAAATTGCATAGCGCCATAGTTCCGGTTGTCCTTTTTTATTTTTTAAGATGGTGGAAGGGTCCGTTCGTAACGACTGGTTTGAATAAATGATGGAGCCTGCAAGTAATGAATACAAATGAGCATCAGATTCAATTGCATTTATTTGCCTCAAAATAACTTGGCTATGTGTCCATGTTAGTTCCAGCACACGGTTTGATAAATGTTGCTCCTGGTACTTATCTACAAGGTGATTACAAATTTCTTTTGTTTCAGCCATGCCTGAAATTATATCGACCGTTACTGATTCGTTACCTTCCAAAATGATGCGGTATTGTATTGAAACAATTGGATCTAATACGGAACCATCCGTACCCGACAATGCATGGGGTTGCTGCATCACATTTGGCTTACTTAATGTATTTCCTCTGCCAATAAATTTATCACGGTCAGTTTCGTAGGACACGTTTATGATCTCAGCACCATTTACTTTCATTAAGTGAAACATCCATGGTGTTATTTCATCTGTTGAGCGTGGCCTGCGGGTGCAAAGAATAGCATTGCGTTGTTCAATTATTTCTGTTTGTACAAATAGATTGCTAAATGCGGGATGGGCTTCATCTGCCGCAGGGCTTGCCAATACTACTTCTGCATAACCTGTTATTTCCAACATTCTTTTTTTACGGGAACGGTTAGTTATATGTATTCTTTTTAATTCAATATCATCTTCCGGCGATACTACAATTTCTGTATGGGTTTCCAACATAAAATCTCTGCGGCGAAACTCTGCTCTTCCTTCTGAAAATACCGCTTCATAATTCTCACCCTGTTGTAGTGTTGGTTGGTATGCAGATGACCAGTAAATATTGCTTTCCATATCTCTTATATAGCAAAAGCTTCCGAAGTTATCGCAACTGATATCTTCCCGCCAGCGGGTAACTGCAATATTTTTCCACTTGCTGTAACCACCGCCTGCATTGGTTATCATTACGTGGTATCGGCCATTTGATAATAATTGAATTTCAGGAATCACAGTGTTTGGTGTATTAATAACCCTGATAGACTGGTCGTTGCGTGATATAATACTTGCATCGCCGGCATGAACGCTTGGCGAATAAAATGTACTAATGCGGGGTATTCTTTCCTGCAATAATAACAAGGCAGATTTTAGATGAACTTCTGCTTCAAATCTTTTTTGCATAGGTTTATCGAGCAACAGATAAGCAATTGAAAGAAATGACATACCCTGATGATGCGCCATGAAAGATTTTACAATTACTTTTTTTTGTTTGCGCAGCAGTCGAGCTGTTGTGTAATCAATAGCTTCATAAAAACCATAACTGCTTTCAAATCCTTCCTCTTTTAAAACCTGCAGATTTTTATAAGCTTCTTTTGGGGCAACCATTAATGCCATTATGGTAGAGTAGGGAGATACAACAAGATCTTCTCCAAGGCCACGTTTAAAACCAATTCCAGGTATACCAAAGGCTTTGTATTGATAATTGGAATGCGCATCAACTGTATTATATCCCGATTCAGAAATTCCCCATGGTATTGAATTTTTTTTGCCATAGTCAATCTGCTTATGCACAACACCTTTGTTCGTCTGGTCTAGCAGCGTATTATCATAACCGGGCATTACCAACAGTGGCATAAGGTATTCAAACATAGAACCGCTCCACGAAAGTAAAATTGGATATGCACCATAGCTGGTAAGTTTTCTTCCCAAAGCAAACCAGCTTTCCTGTGGTAATTTGCCCATTGCAATGCCTATAAAAGTGGTAAGCCTTGCTTCAGAAGCAAGCAAATCATAAAAGCCTGTATCTCTTCTATGTTCTTCTACATTGTAGCCAATTGATAATAGATTTTGTGCCTTATCAAAAAGAAAATCATATTCAATATTTGCAAGACTCATGCAGTTTGCTGCAAGTTGTTCTATGGTAATTATCAATTCTTTTGCACGCCTCGATGATTCAGTAATGGCGGCTCTAAAACTGTTAAGCCATTCATTTTCTGCTGCCGTATTTTCTTCTGAATATCTGCCAACTATTTTTTGCAACAGCAATTGTTCAGACAATGCAATTTGTTTTAATGTAGGTACCACTGGCAGTTCATGTACAAGGTCTGTAAATTTTGCAGGCGGTTCATTAAAAAACAGACGTGGTATTAAAGTGCTGAGATTTTTTTTCTGCTCGTTTAATTGCTGTATTATTTTTTGCACCCATTTATCAGCTTCATCCTCAAGATCCAGTTCAATTAATATTTTTGTAAATGATGATTCAAGCTGTTCTATATAATTTTTTATATCTCCGGAGCGATCTAATTTATCCGGATAATTTGTGTGTAGCTCGTCTCTAAATGTTGCCAGTAGTTGATTATTGTCTGTATATTCCATCAATACACCAATAGTATCTGATAACCCTTTAAAGAAACTTTCACCTACAATTTTATCATCGGTCATTAAAAGCAAACCCTGTTTTAATGTAATAAGGTGTCCGGCAAGGTTACCACTGTCCACGGTTGAAATAAACCGGGGATATAATGGTTCAAGAGATCCTGTATCGTACCAGTTATAAAAATGCCCTCTGTACCGTTGCATTTTTTGCATTACTTGAATAGTATTTCCGGTACGCTCTAAAAATTGTAATATGGTTATATAACCAAAATCGTAAGCTGTTAAATTAGACAACAATGATAAGCCAATATTTGTTGGAGAAGTACGACGGGCAAGTCTTTCAACCGGTTCTGCCTGATAATTATCAGGTGGTAACCAATTATCTTCCAAGGTTACAAATTTCTCAAAAAAGCCCCATATTTTTCTTGCTAAAATGCTTAGATAAATTCTTTGGTTTGCTGTAATTATATTTTTTTCGGGCGGTACTGTTCGGCTGATTGCATGTGCAATGAAAGGCGCCATCATCCAAAAACTAAGAAAAGGCAATGCAATTAAAACAATGGCGGGGTTATAGATAGTGAGCCATGCATAAATAGCAACTGCAAATACAGGCTCAAACCACATGTGCAGGTAAGATTGAAGAATCGTTTTTTCTTTATTTTGCCTTGCACCAAACAAATTCCATTGGAGTAATTTTTTATGTGAGATGAACATTCTCCAAAAAGTTCGCAGAATGGCATCTACATTAGAATACACTTCATACGGTAAGAAAATAAGATCCAGCATTTGCTGGTTAAAACTTATAAAAGCTGACCGGGTTGTATAAGCAAGGTGTTGTTGTAAAACAACATCCTCAGGTTTTCTAAAAAGTTCCCAGAGGAAATTAAT
>JAYVVD010000256.1:0-3754 GCA_043787295.1 Ferruginibacter sp.
AATTATACCTTACTTTTAAAAAGTATAAAAAAACCCAAAAATGACTTTATTTCAATCCATTATAATTGCCATAGTAGAAGGGCTTACAGAGTTTTTACCTGTGTCCTCTACCGGGCATATGATCATAGCAGAGCGTTTACTGCATGTAACCGAAACAGATTTTGTAAAAGTTTTTACGGTGGCTATTCAGCTAGGTGCCATACTTGCCGTGGTAGTTTTGTTTTGGAAAAAATTTTTTGATTTTAGCAAATGGCAGTTTTATGTAAAATTAATTATTGGTGTTATTCCTGCTCTAATACTTGGGTTTTTGTTTTCGAAAAAGATAGATATGTTGCTTGATAGTGCCATCACTGTTGCCGTAGCGCTTTTAGTGGGAGGAATAATTTTATTGTTTGTTGACAAGCTTTTTACAAGACCACGCATACATACAGAAGCAGAAATAAAACCTATAAATGCATTTATTATTGGGGTATGGCAATGCCTGGCAATGATACCTGGCGTAAGCCGCAGTGCAGCTTCTATTATTGGTGGTATGCAACAAAAACTTACCCGTAGCGAAGCGGCAGAATTTTCTTTTTTTCTTGCTGTGCCTACCATGCTTGCTGCTACCGGTTACAAACTTTTGAAATATTATAAAGAAGCTGGAGGCTTTTCAAAAGAGGAAATTAAGTTGCTTGCTGTGGGAAATGTAATTGCATTTTTAGTAGCAATTGTAGCGATAAAATTCTTTATCAATTTTGTAAAAAGATATGGCTTTAAAGTATGGGGTATTTATAGAATTATTGTGGGAGTTGTGTTGCTAATTTTAATTTACAATGGGTTTATAAAAGGGTAGGAATTTTTTTTATCGTAGAGAAAAGAGATAGGAGAGTTTTCGCAGAAATAAATTTCAGTGAATTTTATTCTTTTGAAATCTTTTAATGTTCAGTTCTCTGCGGAACTGGCTTTTACTCCATTACTCTTCGGTGAAACTCCTTTGAATATCTATGGTTTTTTCTGTATTTTCATTACTCATATTTTTACCATGCAAACTGCTTCTAAAAAAATAGTAAACGGATGGGCCATGTACGATTGGGCAAATTCTGTTTACAATCTTGTAATAACAACAACTTTTTTTCCGGCTTATTATGCAGCCATGACGGGGCTTGAAAAATACCCCAATGGAATAAAATTTCTTGGTAGAACGTATGTAAATACAGAACTTAAGGATTATGTACTTGCATTTGGATTTTTAATAGTTGCCGTAATATCGCCCATACTTTCATCTATTGCAGATTATAAAGGGAACAAGAAAAATTTCATGCAATTTTTCTGTTACATCGGGGCTGCAAGTTGCTCGCTTATGTATTTTTTCGATGATCACCATATCACCTTAGGCCTTATGTGCTTTATGTTTGCAGGTATTGGTTTTTACGGCAGTCAGGTATTTTACAATTCATATCTGCCCGAAATCTCATCTGAAAAAGATATGGATCGCATCAGTGCAAAAGGGTATTCGCTTGGTTATATTGGTAGCGTAATTATGCAAATGATTGGGTTTGGATTAGTAATTATGATGCCCAATGATTCGTTGCCTTTAAAACTTACATTTTTATTAGTTGGTGTATGGTGGGTGGCATTTGCACAAATAACTTTTAGAGCCTTACCCACCACCGCAAAAGCTGAAAGACAAAGTAAAACCAATGTATTTGCAAATGGATTTATTGAATTAAAAAAAGTTTGGAACCAGGTAAAGCATATGCCTGTGCTGAAAAGATTTTTATCAGCATTTTTCTTTTACAGTATGGGAGTGCAAACGGTGATGCTTGTTGCCATAGATTTTGGTATAAAGGAATTAAAACTTGCAAATGATAAACTGATTATTACTGCTGTGATAATACAACTGGTAGCTATAGCCGGTGCAATATTAATGAGTAAACTTTCATCAAAATTTGGTAATGTGAAAGTATTGATTTTTACAGTTATGCTCTGGATATCCATATGTATTGCCGGTTATTTTATTACGACAGAAGTTCATTTTTACATCCTAGCATCCCTTGTAGGTTTGGTTATGGGCGGCATACAATCGTTGAGCAGAAGTACTTACAGCAAAATGATGCCCGAAACAAAAGATACAGCATCCTTTTTTAGCTTTTACGATATTACTGAAAAATTTGCTATTGTAATTGGCTTATTTACTTTTGGTTTTATTGAAGGATTATACAGCATAAGGGAATCTATATTATCGTTGGTAGTGTTTTTTGTTTTAGGATTTGTATTCCTTTTACTTACTGCTGCAAAGCAAAAAAACCCTTTATTATCCATAGAAACTGTGAGCTAAATTATTAAAGACTTACTATGAAATTATACAGTGTAAATGCAGGGCATTTTAAATTGGATGGTGGTGCTATGTTTGGTGTAGTGCCAAAAAGTATGTGGAATAAAATAAACCCAGCCGATGAAAACAATATGTGCAGCTGGGCATTGCGTTGTTTGCTTATAGAAGATGAAGGACGAATAATATTAGTTGATACAGGCATGGGCAACAAACAGGATGAAAAATTTTTTGGTCACTATTACATGCATGGAGATGATACGCTT
Organism: Ferruginibacter sp.; assembly: GCA_043787295.1. Classification (GTDB taxonomy): domain Bacteria; phylum Bacteroidota; class Bacteroidia; order Chitinophagales; family Chitinophagaceae; genus Ferruginibacter. Next base: position 2,581 of record JAYVVD010000256.1, read on the forward strand.
GAAAAATCATTGGCAAAACATGGTTTTACAAAAGATGATATTACTGATGTTTTGCTTACGCATTTACATTTTGACCATTGTGGTGGCGCAATAGAAAAAGTAAATGATACGCTTGTGCCTGCTTTTAAAAAAGCTACTTATTGGAGTAACGCTAGGCACTGGAAATGGGCAACAGAACCGAACGACAGAGAAAAGGCATCTTTTTTAAAAGAAAATATTTTACCTATACAACAAAGTGGTAGACTGAAATTCATTGAAGATCATCCAAATGAATTTCCGGCAAATATTATGATTCGCCAGGTCTTCGGTCATACAGAAGCCATGATGTTGCCACAAATAAATTATAAGGGAAAAACAATTCTTTACATGGCAGATTTGCTTCCATCTGCCGGGCATATTCCGTTGCCTTATGTGATGGCTTATGACATGTTTCCGCTTACAACATTAAATGAAAAGAAATCGTTTCTAACAGAAGCGCAGCAGAATGATTATGTATTGTTTTTTGAGCATGATCCTACCATTGAATGTTGCACCTTGCAAATGACGGAGAAGGGAATTAGGATGAAGGAGAGTTTTTTATTGGAGGAGCTTTAATGATGGATAAAATATTGGGAACGATAAGTTATGAATATTTCCTAATTCCTAATTCATCATTTACAATTATCCATACAACTCAGAGTGCACAGTTTTTCTATCATAACCTAAGTTTACAATTCTAAGTTTTGCTTCATCTATCATAGCTCGCCAGCCGCAAAGCATAAAATTTGCAGCAGGATTATTATTGGCTTTTAAAATATTTTCATACACTTCATGTACATAACCGTTTGCGCCCTCCCATGGCTCACGACTTAATGTGGGTATGTAATGAAAATTAGGCATGCTGTCGCTTAATCCTTTCAATTCATCAAAATATAAAAGATCGGCTTTTGTGCGACAACCAAATAAAAGGTAAATATTTTTATGTGCTAAGTTGTGTAACTGTATAAATTTAGACATACTTCTAAATGGTGCAATGCCCGTACCTGTACAAATTAAAAACAAATCATTTCCCAGTGCATGTTCATCTAAAGTAAATACGCCAACAGGACCACGAAGCGTGAGTTGAGAACCTTCTTTAATTTCATTAAAAAGATAAGTTGTTCCGGCACCCTCGTCCAATAACACTATGCACAAT
>JAYVVD010000257.1:0-4877 GCA_043787295.1 Ferruginibacter sp.
AATTTTATCAACAGATGGACAAAATTATTATAGCGAATGCTCCGGTAATTCCGTTGTGGTATGATGAAGCAATACATCTTGTACAAAAAAATATAAAAAACTTTGTACCGAATAGTTTAAATATGCTGGAATTAAGAAAGGTAAAAAAATAAGTATTTTTAAAAAAACAGCAATATCAAAGCATCGCTATTTAGTTAATAAGGGTAGATTTTTATTTTTTGATAATCTTCTTTATAAATTTTTCTGGAGTTTCTAATTTAATTGCACGGCAAAAATACCTGAAAAATATTTGTCAGCTTCTGTTCTAAATTGCAATAGTATTTCTATTGCATTTGTAATATTCCATATTCTGTTCCTATTTCCAGTTCATCTATATCAATGCCCATTTGGTTTGTAAAATCAGGATTCTTAGCATTTAAAAAATGCACCATTTTTAGAAATGCTCCTATTTAAAAAGTTTGTTGCTGGGTTTGCACTGTTGCTAACTGTTATTCCATTAATTTTTATGTAATCACGGGACGAGCTGGCTACAGATTAAGAAATATTTGCATCACCCTCCCATGCCATTACACTTAAAATTGCATCATTTAAGGCAAGTGTATTGCTTGGAATACTGGCTGAAGCCATAACCCCCAACTCCATTTGCTGAATTTCCGCTTTCATTCATTTTTTGCAGATTCGCAGTTGAGTTATCAATTATCTGCATACTTTTATTTCCAAAAATGGCTGTTTCCCTTTAATATTTTGAGAAAATATTTGTGTAAAAGGTCTTATATTTTTACCTTTTACAAAGGAACATAATAATACCGTAAGGCCTATTAACAGGGTATAATACTTTTTGTGCGCAAGCATCTTTTTCATTTTAATTCAAAAAAAGGCTCACAGGTTGAGAGGAATGATATTTTAAGGAAAGTTGGAGGGTATTTTTTGTAGCTGATGGCTAATTAAAATACAAAATGATTTGGAGATAATAAAATATCTTAACATAATCATTATTAACTATTAATTTAAGCTATAATTTTCAAATATTTTACTACTTTAAGTCTTACCACAAATTGACAATAGTAGGCACCACCATTGTTGTTGTAATAGTTTTAATGATAATATTCCACAACATAAAAACCAGTTGCAGGTTTTATTAATGTTATAATCTGATTTTTAAATTTACCCGATTCATTTATTTGTTTTTAAAATCTTCTGCAATTATCTTTTAATGATTCTCTGCATAAAAAATTATACTTCTGTATTATGTACCCACATTATTGCCTTGTTTGTTTACTCTTGTTGGATGATGAGATTCCCAAAATAATTTTAAAATATCTTCGTAAGAAATAACATTGCTGTTGTACGATACCCGTAAACATTTTGCATGGTTGTGCGGGAAGAGGTATCCTTATATATTGGATTTTCTGTAATACCACTAATGTAACCACTTTCAACTTTTGTACATCATCCACCAATTGAAAACGGCGTCTATAAATCAAAAACAACCATTCCCCAAAATTACTGCTGCGATATATTCCATAATTAATTTATACGGAGTTGTAAATTCAGCCTTACATAATTATTAAGGAACTTTTATTTCGGATTCGCCACCTTTTATTTTTGTTTCATCTATCGTGCCCTTTAAATCTCTTATGGTTTTTTCTGCAGAATATTTTTTGGGTGGAGCGCCGGCAAATAAATTAGTTGTTAAAACCCACTTCCCGTTTTTCCATAAAAATCCGTTGTATTCACCATCGGGTATCAATGTCCATTTTTTGTTTGGAGTATTGCTTTCTGAGGTTAATTCGTCAAAAACCACAGCTCCTAAATCTTCATCAAAGGTGAGTCTGGCAGCAGCTTCTTTTTTATATTCCAAAATATAACGTGCCATTTGTTTTTGGAATTGGTTGCTGTTTTCAATTACAAAAAGCTTGTTCCCAAAAATGGGTTTGCCGTTCACAAATTGTAAAATATCCATTATTTTTTTATCGCTTTTTATATTGTTCTCATCAAAGCCAAGTAAGGTATAAAAAGTTTCTCCCTTGTATTCTTTTTGTATAATCTTATAATACACTGCACCCATCCAGCCGTTGTTATCAGAAATGCTGTCTGTTTGGTTTAAGATAATATCGGACTTGTCAATTAGTGGGAAAACCTTTAACGAACCATTTGCTGTTTTTATTTGTATAGCGCCATGCTGCCTGATGGTATTTTCATTGATCATTAACTGCCATGTAAATATTTTAAAAGAACTGTCAGGCGCATATAATTTTGAAATATTTATTATAGAATCGAATGGATGATTAAAAGAGTTTTTAACTCTTAAAGCACGTACAAAAATTCTGGTAAAAGCACTGTCTGCAAAAAACCGATCTGCCGCATCTCGACCCTGCACAATTTTTAAACCTACTGTTTTTAGAGAGTCTTCTTTTTTAAGTAAAAATAATTTATCTGCAGTTGATATTTGTTGTGCAAATAGGGAAGTGGAAATAAAATAAAGAATAAATAAAGATGCCCAAATTTTCATTGCATAAATATATAAAATGATATTGCAATGGACATCTTGTTTGTGTAATAAATGTTTTCTTTAACGAAAACTTATATCAGATTTCTGGCAAATGATATGAGTGAAGGATAAACTGCATCTATGTTTTCATCTTTTAAATTTACTTCGGGTCTTGTAGTAGGTAAAAAAAGGGTAGTGATGCCCATATTTTTACCAAATTTCATATCGCTCAAGGTATTGCCAATCATCAACGCTTTTGTAAGATCTATTGTTGAAATATCTTTTACTGCTTGCATTCCCATACCTATATTTGGTTTTCTGCAAAGGCTGCTGCTGTCAATATCTTTACAATAATAAATTGCATCTATTCTTCCGCCATTATCTTCTATTTCTTCTTCCATTTTTTTATGCAAATAAATCACATCTTCTTCTTTGGTTATACCTTTTCCAATTCCTCTTTGGTTGGTAACTACAACAATATGTTTAAATTTTTTTGAAAAAATTGCCATTGCTTCCAATACGCCTTCATAAAATTTAAATTCACTCCATGTGTGTATGTAATCATTTTGTTTTTCATGGTTGATTACACCATCCCTGTCTAAAAATAGCGTCCATTCTTTATCTATATCCTCTATATTAAGCATCGTATTTCAATTTAATTTCTTCATTGGCTTTTTTAAAGTCTTCGGGAATGCCAATGTCAATAAAATAACCTTCATCTTTTACCCCAATCATGACAAGTTTGTTTAAATATTTTTCCATAAAATCTTTTTCAAAAGAAAATTTTTGAGGCAGTTTTATTTTGTTGAAAGTGTTTCGGTTTAATAAATACACCCCCCCATTTATTAAACCCTGCCGTATGTATTTTTTTTCTGTAAATGCAGTTATATTATGGGTTTCATCAATAGTAACTGCGCCATACCTTTCAAAATTTTGCATGGGTTTTAATGCAATTGTGCATTCCGAATTACTTTTTATATGTTCAGTCCACAAAGCATTATTGTTTGTCTCGAATAATGTATCACCATTTACTACCAATACATTTTCTTCTTTGCATAAATTTAGTGCAAGTTTTATGGCGCCACCTGTTCCCAATGGTTCATTTTCTACTGAAAATTTAACTTTCAACTGAGGATATTTATCGGTTATATATTCTTCAATTACTTTGTGCATGTAGCCAAGAGAAAAAACAAACGATGTTACTTTTTCTCTAACTAAATAGTTTATAACCCAATGCAAAAAAGGTTTTCCCGCAACAGGAGCCATGCACTTAGGTAAATCTACTACTTCGCTGCGCAAACGTGTACCAAGGCCACCTGCTAGTATAATGCATTCTTTTAATTGCAAGAAAAATGTTTTAAAAAATGATGTACATTAAAAATATTGTTCCTCTACCAGCTGGCAAATTATATGTCCTAAAAGTATATGGCTTTCTTGTATGCGAGGTGTATCTGTTGAAGGAACGTTTAACAAAATATCGCATTCGTTTTTCATTTTGCCGCCAGATGCACCTGTGAAACCTATTGTGATCATTCTTTTTTCCTTTGCAGCTTCTATTGCTTTTAAAATATTTATACTGTTGCCGGATGTGCTGAGCCCAACAAGCACATCGCCTTTTTTTCCAATGCCATTTACCATGCGGGAATACACTACATCAAAACTGTAATCGTTTGCTACGGCCGTCATGTATGATGTATTTACATGCAGTGCTTCGGCGGGTAATGCATCTCTATCTTTGTAAAAACGGCCACTAAATTCTGCTGCCAAATGTTGAGCATCTGCGGCACTACCGCCATTGCCACAAAACAATATTTTATTTCCATTTTTAAAAGCCATTGTAATTTTTTCTACGGATGCATGAATAGCATCGATCATATTTTCATCTTTTAATATTGCCTGCTTTGTATCTATTGATGCCTGAATAATGCTGCGAATGTTATTTTTCATGTAAATAGTTGTGGGGCAAATTTATGGATAATAAAATAGTTGCAGAAGGCGAAGAAGTAGGTAAAAGCAAAATTAATATTTAACGCTGAAGAGCGGCGGGATAGAAGTGTAAATCCTTTTTATATCGCTTCAGCGAATAAAAAGATTGCAACGCATAGCCCGATACTAACGATGAATATTGCTTCAATCTTGACCGCACAAAGAATATTATGCCGTCCAGGTTGTAAGACCATATTTTGTAAAAGAATACTTTTTAATTTCTCCGCCAAACTGCTCCAAAGCCTTACAAACATTATAACGTGAACTGCCTGGGCAATAAAATATCATAAAACCACCACCACCTGCGCCACTAATTTTTCCGCCAGAAGCGCCAGCGTTTTTTGCTGCATCATAAATAGCTTCAATACTGCTGTTGCTTATGTTTGCAGCCATATTTCTT
>JAYVVD010000258.1:0-6901 GCA_043787295.1 Ferruginibacter sp.
GGTTTCAGACTTGTAAACTTGAGCTATGTAGCCAAAGCCAGCGAGATAGAATTGAAAAGATTAAGTAATCAATTAGGCTTGTAAGAACTATCAAATAAAAAAAGCGTCTCTAATTCGTAATTTTTACTTCGTAATTAAATCACCTTTTTCCAAACAACAAACTTCCAATTCTAATCATATTACTCCCACAGTTAACGGCGAGTTCGTAATCATCACTCATGCCCATGCTTAAAGTATCTAACTCTACTTTTTTATCATCTTTAAACTGATTATAAAAAGATCTTAGCTGTCCAAATTCTCTTTTTACTTTCTCTTTATCATCTGTAAATGTTGCCATTCCCATCAATCCCATAATATTTACATTTGGGAATAAATCAACATCGAGTTTCATCAGTTCGGCTTCATCAAAACCAAATTTTGTTTGTTCTTCTGCAATGTGAATCTGCAGCAATACATTTATTTTTCTGTTATTTTTTGCAGCCTGTTTGTCTATTTCTTTCAGCAGTTTTTCACTGTCTACACTTTGTATTAAATACACGAACGGCGCAATATATTTAACCTTGTTGCTTTGCAGATGGCCAATAAAATGCCACAAAATATCAACAGGTAATTGTGTTTTTTTTTCTACCAGTTCCTGTACATAATTTTCACCAAAATCTCTTTGACCCAAATCATACATTTTTTTAATATCGACCGCAGGTTTAATTTTTGATACAGCTACCAGTGTTGCATTTTTCGATTTTGAAAAACCTGCAATTTCTTTATATACTTTTTCATTTACCATATATCAACTGGATATTTTTTGCCATGAATAATTTTGAACTGTGCGAAAAAGAAAATAGCAACCTGCCGCAGAAAAAGGTATAAGCACTGCAACCAGCCACCAAATTTTTAATGCGAGATAATGCAAGCCCACAAGTGAACCTATTATAGCCATTTGAATAAATACACGTACAAATTTGCCTGATTGCTGGTTGACATTAGGCTGCATAGAAAAAGGTAAATAACTTTTTCCTACATGAGATATAATTAAAAACACAAGGATATTATTAAAAATTCCCAGCACAAAATCATCGATTATTTTGTAACCCCAAACATAATATGAAAATGCAAAAAGTACTAAAATGATAGGAGCAAAAAATTTAACAAGCAACATTTTTAAAGCCCCGCTAATCATACTGCCGGGCAGTTTTAACGGACGGGAAATATACACCCATGATGCAGCAAAATTTTCATTAAAGGCAATGAGCGATACTGCCGCAGAAATAGTAAACATAGGCAGGTACACACACCACAAAAAACTTTGTGAACTGCTTAATGTTGCCCAGGTATGAGCAAAGTTTTCTCCACGTTTAAAAACAACAATAAATACAAAGACGAGTATATAAGCCAGACTTGGGTAAAACTGAATTTTAAATCCTTTATCTCTGGCAGTCATTTTCCAGGCCATTTCAAAACCGGCCTCCTCCGTTTTATTCACACAAAATATGGGTGCTATTCTTTCTGATAATTCTTTTTTTTGTTTACCTGCTTTATTTAATACCACCTCCTCCTGTGTTTCCGCATTACCCATTGCTGCTATTTTTTTTGCAAATGATGGTGCAAGAAATTTTATCATTACCCAAAAAGTAAAAACAGGCAATGCAACAGCCAGTAAGATCATTATTAAATGAGGCCCATCAACCCTCAACTGTTGTATGGCCTGCAACGCATTGGCCATCCACATAGGGGGGAACAAATAAGTGTACCAATGAATAGGCATGGAAACTTTTAAATTTCCAATATTTATAAGCCTCGGCACAACCTGAAAACCAACCGCAAAAATGATCGTCATCACTATTTGAAAGCCACTGATAATATCTTTTATTTTTTCTTCGCTGCTTATTCTTAATATTAAACCGTATAACAAATAAGTAATAAAAACAGCAAACATTACCGTAAGTAATATTGTTATAAGAGATGCAAGACCTACAAGAATACCATAACCAATAAATATAAAAATTACCGGAAACAATGCAAGTGCAATGGTAAACTCCAAAAGGTAAACAAGAATATGAACAAGCCTTGCCACAAAAAAAGTTTTACTGTTAACTGGGCGTGGCAGTATGATTTGGTTATCGGTAGTATCTAATAATACAGAACTGAAATCAGTAATAAGCGTCATGGCCATCATGAACAATACATAAGAATGTATGATCGTCATGGTCATTATAATTTCTTTTAAAGTAAGCACCAGTATGCCTATAAATAAACCCAGAAAGGAATACACAATCAAAGTTCTTAACAACTGATTGTTAGGTTCTTTTTTAGTTTGCTTTCTCATGGTTACTCGCACCCTGCGCCTGTCCATAATCAGTTTGGTTTCCGCAATGATCTTTAGTTTTTCAAAATCAACATCTTTTTTTAAAAATGTTTTTGCAAAAAACAGGACAAAGCGTAAAATTATTTTATCCATTTTAGCTGTTTAAAACATTTATAAATTCATTTGCTGTGCTTTGGTGCTGTTCACTTCCGCCGGTAAGGGCAGTAAAAATATTTTCCAGCGAACCCAAGTGTGCATTGGCTTTTAGCGTTTCAAAACTACCGTCAGCTTTTACTTCGCCTTTGTCAATAATTACAATTCTGTCACTTATTTTTTCAACCACATCCATAATATGCGAACTGTAAAATATTGTTTTACCGGCTTTTTTTAACTGTGCTAAAATCTCCTTAACAAGTATTACTGCATTTGCATCCAATCCACTTAAAGGTTCATCAAGAAAAATTATTTCGGGGTTGTGTATAAGACCACTTATAAGCAAAACTTTTTGTTTCATGCCCTTGCTGTAACTCGTCATTCGAGTGTTTGCTTTGTCTTGCAAATCAAATAAACGAAGCAGCTCGTTTGTCTTTTTAGCAATTATATCGTCTTCCAGGTTATATAATTTTCCGCTAAAGCGCAAGTATTCAATCGGTGTAAGCACTTCATACAAGGCAGCAAGTTCAGGTATATAACCAATTTTCTGTTTTACTTCTATCGGGTTTTTTCTAACATCTAAACCAAGCACAGAAACCTCCCCTTCAAAATCGCTTGTAATACCACAAAGTATTTTAATTGTGGTACTTTTTCCAGCACCGTTCGGGCCAATGTAACCAACAATTTGTCCGGCTTCAATATTTAAATTAATACCTTTTAAAACGTAGTTGGTATCGTAAGCTTTTTTTAAATTTTCTATTTGAATGATGGACATGGTGTGAATGGTGGATTGAAAATAAAATTGTTAGTTAGTATATTAACTTTTATTAAAATTAAATTAAAAATGTGCAAACAGTTTGCCGTTTGCACATTTTTAATTTAAACGCCAATATTCAGTTTTAAATCTTGTATCTTAAATCTTGTATCTTATGTCTATAATGATTTTAAAATGCTTCTTCCAATTACAATACGCTGCACTTCACTTGTACCCTCATAAATCTGTGTAATTTTTGCATCTCTCATCATTCTTTCAACATGGTATTCTTTTACAAAACCGTAACCACCATGTATCTGCACAGCTTCTGTAGCCGTCCACATAGCGGTTTCACTGCTAAAAACTTTTGCCATACTGCTACTTAGCGTATAATCTAATTTTTCATCTTTTTCCCATGCAGCTTTCATGCAAAGCAAACGAGATGCTTCAATTTTGGTGGCCATATCTGCCAGTTTAAACTGAATGATCTGGTGATTCATTATTTCTGTCTTAAATGCTTTTCTTACTTTGCTGTATGCCAAAGAAAGTTCATAAGCGCCGCCGGCAATACCCAAAGCCTGTGAAGCAATACCTATACGCCCGCCAGCAAGGGTTTTCATGGCAAACTTAAAACCGAACCCATCTTCGCCAATTCTGTTTTCTCTAGGTACTTTTACATCATTAAATAAAATCGTGTGTGTATCACTACCACGAATACCAAGTTTATTTTCTTTTGCACCAACAACTACACCCGCCCATTTTTTCTCAACAATAAAAGCATTTATACCACGACTTCCTTTGCTCACATCTGTTTGCGCAATTACCAGATAAACACTTGCACTGTTACCATTAGTGATCCAGTTTTTTGTACCATTCAATAAATAATGATCACCCATATCTTCAGCAGTGGTTTGTTGAGAAGTAGCATCACTACCTGCTTCCGGCTCACTTAATAAAAATGCACCAATAAATAATTTACCGTCTTTTTTACCTTGTGCCAAAGGTTTTAAATAAGTTTGTTTTTGTTCCTCACTTGCATATTCCTGCAAACCATAACATACCAAACTGTTGTTTACGCTCATACAAACACTCACACTTGCATCTACTTTACTAATTTCCTCCATCGCAATTACATAGCTAACCGTATCCAGACCACTGCCACCGTATTCCGGTTTAACCATCATGCCCATAAAACCAAGGTCAGCCAGTTTTTCTATTTGTTCTCTTGGAAAAGTCTGGTGTTCATCTCTTTCAATAACACCGGGTAAACATTCATTTATTGCAAAATCTTTAGCGGCCTGTTTTATCATTTGCTGCTCTTCAGAAAGTTGAAAATTCATAGTTATTTTTTGTGCTGCAAATTTAGGGGTTTGCCCATTACAAAATGCTTTTATACCATTTCAATCCGTTGTTTTGGGGGCTGTCATCTTCTACCAATAATGTACTTTTGTTTGCGGCTATCCTTTACAAGTCCTCGTTGCGCTTCGCTGCACTGTGGGCTTTTCACTGCTATCCGCCAGCCCTTCAGGTTTAGTTTTTCAATTTTACAATCCCTCACAGGTGAAAGAATGATGGGTGTTTCTATCCATAACCAGAGAGATTATTTAAAATCGTTTATTGTTTTAAAAAAGGATTCAACTTTAAATTAAAGTTGAATCCTTTTTATTTTTACTTATTCATCATTTTACTTGTATCTGCCATTTTATTCATCATTTTACCCTTCATCATCATCTTACCATCTTTATCCATCATTTCTCCGCTTTTGTGTACCATTGCACCATTTGTAAGTTGCATTTTACTGCCATCCTTCATCATCACCATTCCATTGGTCATCACCTTACAACCATCTGTACAGGTCATTGTTTCTTTCATCTCTGTCATTGCACCATTTTGCATGACCATCATTTTACCGTCTTTCATCATCATGTCGCCACTACCCATTGGCATAGCGGTTTTCATTATTGTTGTGTCTGTTTTCATTACATCGGGTTTCATTGCCGATGTAGTGTCAGTGCTTGTTACAACATCTGTTTTCTTGCTGTCGTTGCATGCTGTAAAGGCAAATGCTACTGCCGCAATCATTAATAATTTTTTCATTTTAATTTTTTTTAAGTTTAAACATATAACTAAAAATACAATGATTATGGTTTACAGACGAAACATTCGTTTAATGTTCCACTCTGTATTTTTTTACTAGATATTTTAATTTAAAAGTTCCTTTTCAAATGTTTTTGCTTTCTTTTTGGTAAGCTGCTATTTAAGGCCCTACCGATTCATTGCAGCAATTGGTTATTTTTTTGTAATTCCCTCTTTTAATTAACTTCTAACCCCCAATTAATTCCTTTTTGTGTAGCAGGCACACCCTTCTTTATCCAATCAGCAGCAGGTGCATCTTTTAAATAATAATCAAAAAACTGTCCTAACCTTACTGATAAATCTTTTCTGTTTTTTCTTTCCACTAAGTTGTGATCTTCTCCATTATATTCCAGCAACCAAACTTTTTTACCCAATCTTTTCATTGCCGTAAACAGTTCTATGCTCTGGTACCATGGCACAGAACCATCCGCATCGTTGTGCATTAATAACAAAGGCGTTTTAATTTTATCAGCAGCAAACAACGGCGAATTTTTTATATAAAGATCGGGCCTTTGCCAAAGGGTAGCACCAATTCTACTCTGTGTTTTTTCATATTGAAACTGTCTGTTTATACCAACGCCCCATCTTATGCCACCATAAGCACTCGTCATATTACTAACGGGTGCGCCGGCCCCTGCGGCTCTAAACATATTTGTTTTTGTAACAAGATACGCAACCTGGTACCCTCCCCAACTCTGCCCCTGTATGGCCATTCTGTTGCTGTCAACCCATGGCATTTTTGCAAGCATTTTTGCCGCACTTACCACACTGTTATAGGCACTTTGCCCGGGTTCTCCTTTTTTATAGTAAATGTTTGGATCGAAAACCAAATAGCCGTTGCTGACAAAATAGGGAATGTTGATGGTGGATGCGCTTGGCGCAGGTGCTCTGTAATTATATAACAAGTCTGCATTACGCTCATAAAAATAAAGTATGACAGGATACTTTTTTGTTGGATCAAAGTTTTCAGGTTTAAACAAAAGACCTTCACTCATTTTGCCGTCAAACATTTTCCAATGCAGTAATTCTGCAGTGAGCCAGTTGTAAGCCTTCTGTTGGGCAGCAACATCAGTTAGTTTTTTTAGTTGTTTAAAATCATCCGTTACATAAAGTTCAGAAGCATTAATATCTGATTGAGAGAAAATATATTTCTCACTGTCTTTTGCTTTTATAGGTGCTGAAAAGGAATATGCGCCTGTGTTCAACACTGTGGGATCTTTAACTTGGCTAACATTCACAGAATAAAATCCACCATATTTATTTATTTTATTCTGGCTTCTTAACAATATTCTTTCGGCCGGATTTATAAAGCGTTTTTCAGGATCTGTATCAACATAATCAAACTTTATTTTGTTCTTTCTACCAAAGCCATTGGTCAAATTTACAGGCGCATCTACTGCTGTGGGGTCTACCTTCCAGATGTCATATTCATCCTGTATTAAAATATATTTGTCATCTGCTATAAAACCGGCAACACCAATGGCATTGGCATAATCGGGTACATCATTTTCCGTATCGAATAAAGGAATTTTAATTTTATCGGTAATATTTTTTAC
>JAYVVD010000259.1:0-3922 GCA_043787295.1 Ferruginibacter sp.
CTAATAATAAACCTTCTGCTAAAAATATTTTTCTGATAACTGTTTTGGTAGTTCCCATACTGCGAAGTATACTTATATCTTTTCTTTTTTCCAGCACCAACATCGTAAGCGCACTAACCATGTTAAATGTAGCAATAATTAAAATGAGTGTGAGCACAGCATAAATAGCCCATTTCTCCAGCCTCATTGTATTATACAAGTTGGCATTTTGTTCAAAACGGGTTTGTATTTTAAAACTCGTTCCCAACATTTTTTCCAGATTTGTTTTGGCATCTTCAATATTCATTTTTTCTTTCAGTTTAATTTCTGCGGCAGAATATTCATCAATACCAAAACCCATCTGTTGTTTTACAAAATCAATGTTGGTTATGGCATACTGGTTATCTATTTCCTGCTGAATGGAAAAAACACCCGCAGCCCTTGCATTGCCTTCGCTCATTGCATCTGCAACATCTGTATTATTACTTTTTTTAGGTAGAATTAATGTTACAACAGAAGCAGGAAAAGCTTCGCTTAAATTTATAGAAGCGGCATTTTGAATACCATAGCCCACAACAATTTTTGGTGTATCCACATTTCCAATATCAAAATTGCCGGTTGATATTTTGGCAATTACACCACTTATATTTTTATAATTTTCATCCACTCCTTTAAGTGAAACAACTGTTTGAGATTCGCCGTTTTGTAGCAATGCTTTTTCTTCGGCAATCAAGGCCATACCATTATTGTAAGGAAGTTTTTTAATTAAATTTATTTGTGCTGCAGTAAGTGTAAATGTTTTTCCGGATGCCGGAATAATTTTAAGATCATTATAAAAAGAAGAATACAAAGATTTTACAAGACCTTCAAAACCATTAAAAACACTTAATACAAGCAACTGGCAGCAGGTAGCAAATGCAATTACAATAGTTGTAACCCACGCAATAATATTAATTGCATTGGCAGATTTTTTTGCTTTAAAATATCGCCAGGCAAAAGAAAAATACATAACAAAAGTTCATTTGGTTTAACCTTCTTCTTCCGGGCTATTTATAACTGGCACATCAGGGGAAATTATATCATCCTGCTTTTTTATTTCTTTAAAAAGCACATCCATTTTATCTACATAATCGAGGGTGTCATCTATATAAAAAGTAAGTTGTGGCATGCTGCGTAATTGATGACGTACTCTAGCAGTTAACTCCTTTTTTATTTCCCATGCATGTTCCTGTATTTTATTTAACGTGCCCACGGCATCTTTTACCTGAAAAAAGCTAAGGTAAACTCTTGCATCAAAAAGATCAGGCGTAATTTTTACAGCCGCTATAGATACCATTCCGCCGTCTATCATCGTTAAACCCATGCGCTGAAAAATCTCATTCAAATCCTTTTCCAATACCGCTGCCACTTGTTTTTGTCTTTTACCTTCTAACATAATTTTGCCATTTTAATAAGTGTAAAATTAGTTACTTTGCGGTTTCCCGAACGTTATTTATACAATGAAAAAATATTCACTGGTATTTGCATATTTAAAAGACTATAAACTTTCCATTACTTCTTATATAATTTGCACATTACTTTCTATTGTATTTGGCGTAGCATCTTTGGGCATGTTGTTTCCTTTTTTGCAGGTTTTATTTGATAAAGAAAATATAGCTGCAAAAGCTACAAAATCATCTGGGTTTTCTCCGTTTGGATGGCTAAAAGAAAAGGTTGGAGAACTTGTAAACAACGGCGATCAATTACATACGCTTGCGGTTGTTTGTCTCTTAATTATTGTAAGTATTATTTTAAAGAATACCTTTTTATACCTTGCTTCTCGATCTTTATTACCTGTAAAAAATAAAGTTGCAACAAGATTTAGAATTGATATTTTTAATAAAGTCTTAAGCCTGCCTATTGGCTATTTTACGGAACAGCGAAAAGGCGATTTAATGAGCCGCATGACAAATGATGTGGGGCAGGTAGAAGGTTCAGTTTTAGGGGCTCTGGAAGGTTGGGTAAAAGATCCTTTACAAATTATTATAAACCTTATTGTGTTGTTTACAATTAATGCAGAGCTTACAATAATAATATTATTCTTTATACCCATCATGGGTTTTTTTATTGGAAGAGTTGGGCGTTCCCTTAAAAAACCATCAGGACTAATTGCGCAAAAAAACGGTGAATCAATTTCTATCTTAGATGAAACTTTGAGCGGTCTTAGGGTTATTAAAGCTTTTAACGTAGAGCAGGCTATACGCAGAAAATTCTCAGACAACAGCAATAATTTGCTTAAACTGAGTAATCAGGTTGGTTACCGCCAAAGCCTTGCTTCTCCTATGAGCGAAGTGTTGGGTGTGATGCTGTTTACTGCCATATTATGGTATGGCGGTGGAAAAGTATTGGGTAACCAATATCCAGATTTAAACGGCGCTATGTTTCTTGCCTATATGGCTTTATTTTTCAATATCATAGATCCTGCAAAAAGCATATCCGGTGCCATCAGTAATTTACAAAGAGGTACAGCTGCAATTGAAAGAATACAGGAAGTTTTAAAAGCGCCAATCACAGTAAATGAAAACCCAACCGGGTTACAAATAACAAATTTTACAGACAGCATAGAGTTTAAAAATGTTAGTTTTTATTACGATGATGTTACCATTTTAAAAGACATCAGTTTTAAAGTAGAAAAGGGAAAAACAATTGCATTAGTTGGCAGCAGCGGAGCAGGAAAATCAACACTTGCAGATCTGATACCGAGGTTTCATGATGCCAGTGCCGGTGCTATTTTAGTAGATGGAATTAACATCAAAGACTACTCTCTTTTTTCCTTGCGCAGCCTCATGAGCATTGTAACACAGGAGCCGATTTTATTTAATGACAGTATTGCTAATAATATTGCACTTGGTATGGAGAATGCCAATGCGAATGAAATAATGGATGCTGCAAAAATTGCCAATGCACATCTGTTTATAGAAAAAAAAGAATTTGGTTACGATACCAATATTGGTGACCGCGGTATGAAATTAAGTGGCGGCGAAAGACAAAGATTAACCATTGCAAGAGCAGTATTAAAAAACCCCCCTATACTTATTTTAGATGAAGCAACCTCATCCCTGGATACAGAAAGTGAACGGCTTGTGCAGGATGCAATAAATAATTTAATGGAAAACCGAACCTCCATTGTAATTGCACACAGGCTAAGTACCATACGCCATGCAAATGAAATTATAGTATTGCGCAAGGGCGAAATTGTAGAAAGAGGAACCCATAACGGTTTAATTGAACAGAATGGATTTTACAAAAAGCTTGTAGATATGCAGGAAGTAAAATGAGCTTTTCTTTGGAAGTAAAATGTAAAAAATACAGTATTCTAAACTTTATCTTTTATTGCTGATTATTTTAGCATTGGTACTTCAATTGCCAACAATTCTGCATCTTCCAATATTTTAATTTTAAAATTATCAGCTTCAGAAATACCAATCGCATCCCTCTTTTCCAATTTCACAGAATTAATTTCAACAGTACCATTTATTACTACTAAATAAACGCCATTGCCGGCAAAAGCATTTTTATAATTAATGGTTTCTCCCGCTTTTACGTTCGTTAAAGAAAAACGTGCATCCTGGTTTATCCATAATGCATTGTCTTCTTTTAGTGGTGATACAACCACCTGCCATTTTCCCTCTCTTTCAGTAATATCAAAAGTACGCTGGTCATACCTGGGTGTAATATTTCTCTCTTTTGGAAAAACCCATGTTTGAAAAAGCGTAACAGATTCCGTTGCAGATTCGTTTGCCTCGCTGTGTTGTACGCCTGTGCCCGCACTCATTATTTGTACATCTCCCGCTTGTATAATTCCTGCGCCACCCGTGCTGTCTTTGTGTTTTAATGCTCCCGTAAATGGAATGGTAACAATTTCCATATTGTCGTGCGGGTGGGTTGGAAAAGCACCGCCACC
>JAYVVD010000260.1:0-2072 GCA_043787295.1 Ferruginibacter sp.
GAACGCAAGGTGGTGGTAGTACTATTACACAGCAATTAGCAAAAATGATCTTAAAACAAGGACATGGAAATTTCTTTGTAAGAGGAACGCAAAAAATTAAAGAGTGGATTATTGCTGTAAAACTTGAAAGAAATTTTACCAAAGAAGAAATTCTTACACTCTATTTAAACCGAGCTCCATGGCTTAATGTTTATGGTATTAGAAATGCAAGTCGTACCTATTTTCAAAAAGAACCAAAGGATTTAAAATTAGAAGAGGCTGCTGTATTGGTTGGTATGCTAAAAGGGTCTTCCATTTATGAACCAATCAGACATCCACGGTCATCGCTCGATAGAAGAAATGTTGTAATCGGCCAAATGGTTGTTGCCAAAGAACATTATTTAACACAAGCAGAAGCTACAAAATTAAAATCGAAACCTCTTATAACAAATTATAAGCAGATAGATGAAAATGTTGGTATAGCACCATATTTTAGAAGAGCATTAATTGAATTAATGAAAGACTGGTGTAACAATAACAGAAATCCCAAAACCGGAGAGGCCTATGACCTTTATAGAGATGGCTTGAAGGTTTATACAACCATAGATTCACGGATGCAAAAATATGCAGAAGAATCAATGCAGTTGCACATGCCAACTATACAAAGTAGGTTAAATGCTAGCTTAAAGCAAAAAGGAGAAAAATTATGGAAAGGCCATGATAATATTATTGAAGCTGCTATGAAATACACTGAAAGATGGAAAACAATGAAAGAAGACGGAGAGGATGAAGCACAAATAAAAAAATCTTTTTTAGTTCCTGTAAAAATGAAAATATTTTCTTGGAAGGGAAATGAAAAGCATGAAATAGATACTGTAATGACTCCTATCGATTCTATAAAATACCACAAACAATTAATGCAAAATTCTTTTGTGGCTATGGATCCCAGAAGTGGCGAAGTAAAAGCATGGGTAGGTGGAATAGATTTCAGATGGTTTAAATATGATCATGTAACAGCCAGCAGACAGGTTGGTTCTACTTTTAAACCCTTGCTTTATACTTTGGCAGTTACTGATGCAGGTTATACACCGGAAACTTACATACCTGGCGGCCCCTTAACATTGGGTGGCAAAACAATCAGTACAGGTGGAGGTACATGTGCATATTGTTTAGCAAAATCTATCAACGGATGCGCATGGCATTTAATAAGTATTGTGGGTGTAAAACGAACAATAGAGTTTGCGCAGCAATGTGGAATAAAAGTACAGATTCCTCCCTACTATTCTATAGCACTTGGAACTGCAGAAATACCAATGTTGCAAATGTTACAGGCTTACACTATGTTTCCAAACAAAGGCTACAACACAGAACCTGTTTTTGTTACAAGAATTGAGGATAAAAACGGGAATTTATTGCATGAATTTCCAATTGCCCAAAGCAAACAGGTTATTGGTGAATCTGACAATTACACCATGGTTAAAATGATGGAAGGTGTTATTAAGGCCGGTACAGCACGGAGATTGAATAGCTATAATATACCTACTGAGAAAGCTGGAAAAACAGGCACAACAACTGGATATACAGACGGCTGGTTTATAGGTTATACGCCAACTTTATTGGCAGGTACATGGGTGGGTTGCGAAGATCCTTTTATTCCAATTTATACAAGTAGCGGAGGCGGTGAAATGGCAGCGCCTGAGTGGGGGAATTTTATGCAAAAAGTTTATGCAGATAAAAGGTTTTCTGATTATACCTCACAGAAAGAATTTAATGCACCTGCAGAACTTAAAAATGCACCAATCTTTGCTGATGCTAATTTTCAAAATATTTTAAGCCAGGGTGATAGCCTTACACAAGGCAGCGGCAATGGAGATGCAGGTGATTTTTTAGGAGAAGATATGAGTGATATGAATGCGCCTGAAATTATAACTGATACCAATAAGAACAAGGAAAAGAAAAAAGAAGAAAAAAAGGATTCTAAACTCCCACCAGTTCCGGCAATTGTAGATGATAAAAAAAATATACCCAAGCCCAAACCTAAACCAAACCAAACCGATTACTAAAAATATTCGATTAAAAAAAAGCAGCATTTT
>JAYVVD010000261.1:0-3441 GCA_043787295.1 Ferruginibacter sp.
AAATAAAAATAAAGATCCGAATACTTTTTTCATAATTATGATTTAGGATTTAAAATTACAACCAATAAAATGCAGTTGTAAGTCACATAAAATTATTAACAAATTTTGTTTAATTTACAATATATGAGTTTCTTTTTAAGGGCTTCAACCATTCAATTATTAAGAATTAAATTTTCTTTTTTTCTAATGCCTGTTTATTGGTTTGCCTTAAGCCAGATTAACAGCATCAATATTTTAAAAGCAGTTTTGGTTTTTATTATTCTGCATTTATTTATTTACCCGGCTAGTAACGGTTATAACAGTTACATGGATAAAGATAAAGACAGTATTGGCTGTATTAAAAATCCTTTACCTGCAACAAAACAACTTTACCACGCAACAATTTTTTTAGATATTATAGGATTAATTGCCGGCTTATTTGTTAGTTACAATTTTACTACGCTGCTTGTACTGTATATTCTTGCTTCAAAAAGTTATAGCTACAGTGGCATTCGATTAAAAAAGTTTCCATTAATAAGTTACCTACTTGCAATTGTTTTTCAGGGTGGCGTCGTTTATTTTTTAGTGTTCAGCTCATGCAGCAACCCACAAAATAATTATTTTCCATTCTTACCCTTAATAGGAAGCATTTTGTTCGTGGGTAGTTTTTATCCTCTAACACAAATTTATCAGCACCGGCAAGATTCAGTTTCCAACATAAAAACAATAAGTATTTTATTAGGTTACAGAGGAACGTTTTTGCTGGCATTTTTTATGAGTTTTACCGCCATGATCTTAATTGGTTTTTACTTTGCTTTAAACCTGGAGTTGGACCGATTTTTAGTATTAGTAATATGTATGTTTCCGTCAGTACTATTTTTAATCAGATGGTATTTAAAAGTAAGAAAAAATACAAACGAGGCCAGTTACAAAAATGCGATGACAATGAACTGGATTGCAGCTATAGGTAGTAACTTGGCATTTATAATAATATTGATAATAAAAGATAAATTTTGAGCAAAATAATTTCGATAGCAACAGGTGTTCCAACTCATAAACATAAGCAAACAGATTTATTTTCATACGCAGATGAAGTGTATAATAATAATGCAGACGATACACGAAAGCTAGGATTTTTATACAGGCAAAGTGGTATTGAATTTCGTCATTCTGTGTTGGCCGATTTTACTGAACCTGAAGAAACCAGAACTTTTTTTTCTGCAGATAAAGAAGAAAATGAAGTACCGAGCATCGGGGATAGAATGGATATTTACAACCGTTATGCTGCGGATCTTTCTGTAAAAACAATTGAGAAATGCATTGCAGGCATAGTAAATAATAAAGAAATTACACATTTAATAACAGTGAGTTGTACAGGCATGAGTGCACCTGGGCTTGATTTGCAGGTGATGGAAATGATGGAACTTCCTAACACAATTGTAAGAAGTTCGGTAAATTTTATGGGATGCTATGCTGCTATTCATGCAATGAAAATAGCAGATGCATTTTGCAATAGTTCTGAAAAAGCAAACGTTATTGTTGTCTGTACAGAATTTTGCACCCTTCATTTTCAAAAAGAAATATCAGTTGATAATATGACATCATCACTGCTTTTTGCAGATGGTTGTGCAGCAATTTTAATGCAGGGAAAGCATGGGGGTAAAGGGCTGAAATTGGAAAATTTTTACTCCGATGTTATCTTTAAAGGAAAGAACGATATGTCCTGGCAACTTTCTCCTAATGGTTTTTTAATGACATTGAGTGGATATATTCCTGAACTCATTAAGGCAGATTTTGAGGAACTTGTAGCAACTGCATTGCAAAAAACCAACAGAAAACAAATTGATGTTACTGACTGGTGCATTCACCCGGGCGGAAAAAAAATATTGCAATCAATTGCACAAAGTTTACATCTTGAAAAAGAAAACTTTGCGGCTTCATATGAAATTTTAAATGATTATGGAAATATGAGTTCGCCTACAATTTTGTTTGTGCTAAAGAAAATTATGGATGAAATCGTTGAAAATGGGAGAAAAAATGCTGTTGTTTTTGGTGCGGCATTCGGCCCTGGATTAACCATGGAAACTTTTACAGCAACCTATGATTAATTTTAAGGAAAGAAGTAAAGAAACAGAGATATTGGATAAGGATGATCTGCTTTTTGAAGATGTTAAAATCTGTATGAAAGAATTGAACTCCATAAACACATTTCTTGGTGGACATGCAATTACACTTCATGGAATTAATATTTTTTATCCTAAAAAAGAAAATCACTTTATTGTGTGCGAAATAGGTAGCGGTGGTGGTGATAATTTAAAAGCCATTTCAAAAAAATTTACAAATGCTGAATTCATTGGAATTGATTTAAAAGAGTCCTGCATTAATTTTGCAAAATTGCAATACAAAGAATTAAAAGCAGAATGGATTGCGAGCGATTACAGTAAAGTTCAATTTAAAAATAAGCCAGACATTATTTTTTCTTCTCTTTTCTGCCACCATTTTACCGACGATCAATTAGTGGTGATGTTAAACTGGATGAAACAGAACAGCCAAAATGGTTTTTTTATAAACGATCTGCAACGCAATATCACAGCATATTATCTTATAAAATGGCTTACCGTATTGTTTTCAAAATCTTACATGGTAAAAAATGATGGGCCTGTATCAGTCGCACGGAGTTTTAGAAAAAAAGACTGGCAATTATTGTTTTCGAAAGCAGGTATAAACAATTACAGCATTAAATGGAAATGGGCATTTCGCTATCTTGTTGTTTGCAAAAATGATTAATAATAAAACATACGATATTGCAATAATTGGTGGCGGATTAGCAGGTCTTAATCTTTCTATTCAGCTCGCTGTTAAAGGTCATTCAGTAGTTTTATTTGAAAAAGAAACTTACCCATTTCATAAAGTATGTGGTGAATACATCAGTATGGAAAGCTGGAATTTTCTTACGAACGAAATTGGTTTAAATTTAAAAAAACATAAAGTTGCATTCATAAATAAACTCTGGGTAACATCCCCTAAGGGTGAATCTTTAAGATCTGATCTTGACTCAGGCGGTTTTGGTATAAGCAGGCATAAACTTGATTTTTTACTCAAAGATATGGCCGTGGCAGCCGGTGTTTCAGTATTGGAAAACTGCAAGGCTGAAGATGTAAGTTTTAATAATAATATTTTTGACATCATTACCAACAAGGGTCATTTTAATGCAAAGGTTTGTTGTGGCTCATGGGGTAAACGGAGCAATTTTGATGTGAAATGGAAAAGAGCTTTTACAGGCAAAACATCTTCCCGGTTAAATAATTATGTAGGAATAAAATACCACGTAAAAATGAATTTTGATGAAGATGTAATTGCACTTCATAATTTTAAAGATGGTTATTGCGGCATATCTAAAATTGAAGATGATAAATATTGCGTTTGTTATTTAACCAAAGCATCCAACATTAAAAAAGCGGG
>JAYVVD010000262.1:0-5295 GCA_043787295.1 Ferruginibacter sp.
TGTAGATTATTCTGTTTTGTTCTTTATTATTTTTTGGGGGTTAAATGTTGCTGATGCTGCAGTAGATGCAAACCTAAAAACTTTTGATGTAAGCGATGATCTGAGCTTTCAAATTAAGGGCGGCTACAGCCCGCTTGCCAACACAAATGGTGTTAGCATTGTATTAAACATCGGTAAGCGTAAGTAGATTTTAAAATATCGATTCTCAAAAACTCCGGCGACATTTCATATCTTAGCCGCATGAAAATAGCACTGATTGGTTATGGTAAAATGGGTAAAGCAATTGAAGAAATTGCTGTGAATAAAGGACATGAAATCATTTTAAAAATAAACGACGAAAATCTTACTGAACTAAATATCATCAACCTTCAAAAATGTGATGTAGCTATAGAATTTACAAACCCCGAAAGTGCCGTTACAAACATGAAAATATGCATAGATGCAGGTCTACCTGTTGTTTGCGGTTCAACCGGATGGGTTGCAAAAGAGGATGAAATTATACAATACTGTAACGATAATAATGGAACGGTTTTATATTCAAGCAACTTTAGTATTGGGGTAAATATTTTTTTTGCAATTAACAAACGGCTTGCTCAATTGATGGGCAACCAAAAAGAATATACCATAGGCATAGAAGAGGTGCACCATACACAAAAAAAAGATGCGCCAAGCGGAACTGCCATTAGCCTTGCACAACAAATCATCTTAGAGCAAAGCAATAAAAGGAACTGGACACTCAACCCCGCCCCCACCGAAAATGAAATAAATATTACAAGTAAGAGAATAGACCCGGCACCGGGTACTCATCATGTAAAATATAGTTCTGATATTGATAATATTGAAATTATTCACACAGCCCACAGCAGAAAAGGTTTTGCAACAGGTGCGGTTGTAGCGGCTGAATTTATATTAGGTAAAAAAGGCATTTTTAATATGGCTGATGTATTAAAAATTGTTTAGCATGTCAATACCTTCTAAATTTAATTCCATTCATTCATAGTTTGCATTTAAACCATATATTTACTGACGAAGAAAATGTATGAAGAAGGAAAAGATATCCCTGGCCATTGTTGATGATCATCAAATAGTTATTGATGGTTTAAAGTCCTTGCTGCAGGGGCTCCCAAATTTTATTGTAAAAATAGAAAGCAACCATCCTGAAAGAATGGAAGATCTCTTAAAGTGTGTTAACATAGATATTTTAATTACAGATGTTATGATGCCTTTAATAAACGGTGCACAGCTTGCCAAAATGGTGAAAATTAATTTTCCAAATATAAAAATTCTCGCACTGTCCATGAGTGGACAAGGTGATTTGGTGAATCAAATGATTAATGAGAGCGATATTTCAGGTTACGTTTTAAAAAATCTGGGTAAGCAGGAACTTATTACTGCACTGGAAAAAATTGCCAATGGCGGCGTTTACTTTAGTGAAGAAGTATTGGAGGAAATGATGAAGGCAAGCGAGAGAAAAAAAACATCTGATGAAGTTCATCTTACTTTGAGAGAAATAGAAATCATACGCTTAATTGAAAAAGAATTTAATAATAAACAAATTGCAGACATTTTATTTATCAGCGAAAGAACTGTAGAAACCCACCGTAAAAATATTTTTAGAAAAACACAAACTTCGGGATTGATTGGCCTTATAAAATATGCGTACGAGCATAAGCTTATTGAAATACGGGCATAGTCTTTTTGTCATCCATACAAATAACCGCTTCGCTCACACTTCCCCTACGCATCGGGCAGCCCTTCACCGTTAAATCATTTTTCAGTTTTAATATCCAATACCGTCAAATGCGTACAGCATTACTTGCTATATTTGCGTGGCAATAAGCTTTACGCAAAAGCTCCATAAATACTTTCCGAA
Source organism: Ferruginibacter sp. (assembly GCA_043787295.1). Classification (GTDB taxonomy): domain Bacteria; phylum Bacteroidota; class Bacteroidia; order Chitinophagales; family Chitinophagaceae; genus Ferruginibacter. The sequence continues at coordinate 1,874 of JAYVVD010000262.1, forward strand.
AAAATAAAAATAAATGGCTGCAAAAACGGACAATTTTCAATCTCCCGATTACTTTAATTTAGATGATTTACTTGCCGAGGAACACAAACTTGTAAGGGAGAGTGTGCGTAACTATGTAAAAAAAGACATTTCTCCTATTATAGAAGATTATGCACAGCGGGCAGAATTTCCAACACAAATCATTAAGCAATTAGGTGAGCTTGGTTGCTTTGGTCCAACAGTGCCGGAGCAATATGGTGGTGGCGGATTGGATTATATTTCTTATGGCTTAATGATGCAGGAATTAGAGCGTGGAGATAGCGGAGTACGAAGTACAGCAAGCGTACAGGGAAGCCTTGTTATGTTTCCCATTTATCAATATGGAAATGAAGCACAACGCCATAAATATTTACCTAAACTTGCAAGCGGCGAATGGCTTGGCTGCTTTGGATTAACAGAACCAGACCACGGCAGCGATCCTGCGGGAATGCTCACAAATTTTAAAGATAATGGAGATGATACAGTTACACTCAACGGCGCAAAAATGTGGATCAGTAATGCGCCTTTTTCGCAGATAGCAGTTGTTTGGGCAAAAGATGATGCCGGAGATATTAGAGGCATTATTGTTGAGCGGCAAATGAAGGGTTTTACAACTCCAACAACCCATGGCAAATGGAGTCTTCGTGCAAGTGCAACCGGTGAACTTGTTTTTGATAATGTTATCGTACCCAAAGAAAATATTTTACCAAACGTAAAAGGGTTGAAAGGTCCTTTGGGTTGCTTAACAAAAGCACGCTATGGAATTGCCTGGGGGGCAATTGGTGCAGCAATGGATTGCTATCATATTGCATTAGAGTACAGCAAAGAAAGAGTGCAGTTTGGCAGACCAATTGGTGGCTTCCAGCTACAGCAAAAAAAACTGGCCGAAATGATTACTGAAATTACCAAAGCACAATTACTTAACTGGAGGCTCGGCACTTTAATGAATGAAGGAAAAGTTACACCGGCGCAGGTTAGTATGGCGAAAAGAAATGCTTGCGAGGTTGCTACGAATATTTGTAGAGATGCCCGTCAGATGCTAGGCGGAATGGGTATAACAGGTGAATATCCAATTATGAGGCACATGATGAATTTGGAAAGTGTTATAACTTACGAAGGCACACACGATATACATTTGCTGATAACGGGTATGGATGTAACGGGTTTGAATGCGTTTAAATAAAAAGCTACTGTATTTTGCTTTTTCCATTGGAGAAGGAATAGCTTAAGGTTTTTTGACCGAACAAAGAAGCAGCTTTTTGCACCTTCGGTGGCGTCGCACATTTCATCTTGATACCATTGTTTAGCATTAATTACACAGTAGACGAAAAAATCTGTGTATATCTGTAAAATCTGTGATCTAAAAAAATGATAAATAAATTAAAACATTTATGAGTATTAAAAATGTATCAGTTATCGGCGCAGGCCAAATGGGAAATGGTATTGCACATGTATTTGCGCAGGCAGGTTTTAAAGTAACAATAATAGATGTAAACGCAGCTCAACTTGAAAAAGCAATAGCAATTATTGGTAAAAATTTTGACAGGCAAATTGCAAAGGGAAGTCTTACTGAAGAAAATAAGAAATCAGCAATTGATAATATTGCAAGCAATACAGATTTGGCAGCAGGGGTAAAAGACGCCGATCTTGTTGTAGAGGCTGCTACCGAAAATATTGAACTAAAATTAAAAATATTTAAAGCTATGGATGAAGCTGCACCCGCAGGTTGCATACTGGCCACAAATACTTCATCTATTTCCATTACCCAAATAGCAGCTGCTACCAATCGCCCGCAAGATGTTATTGGTATGCATTTTATGAATCCGGTACCTGTAATGAAACTGGTTGAAATCATAAATGGTTATGCAACAAAAAAGGAAGTAACAGCTTCCATAGTTGGGTTGAGCAAAGTGCTTGATAAAACTCCCTGTGTAGTAAATGATTATCCGGGCTTCGTAGCAAACAGAATTTTAATGCCGATGATTAATGAAGCCATCACAACTTTGTTTGAAGGGGTAGCAGGTGTTGAAGAAATTGATACGGTTATGAAGCTAGGAATGGCGCATCCAATGGGCCCCTTACAATTGGCAGATTTTATTGGTTTAGATACATGCCTTTCAATTTTAAAAGTATTGCACGACGGTTTTGGCAACCCAAAATATGCACCTTGTCCTTTGCTTGTAAATATGGTAATGGCAGTTAAACTTGGTATAAAAACCGGAGAAGGTTTTTATACATACACTCCGGGCAGTAAAGATTTGGTAGTGAGTAAAAGTTTTAGCAAATAATTTATAGCAAAGTATTAACTCGATATTACTTTGCTATTGTTCAAAGGTTGAAAGATTTATGCCTGATATAAAATTTTTTTTGGAAATTATCAGGTACAATTTATAGATGGGCTGTTTTAAATTTGCAAATTTAATTGACTAAAACTGCATCTTTATTGTAAGATTTTGGTTGCGGTTGTATTTTCAAAAACACATTTTACAGTATAACCTAAAGGCTTATAATAATTACTGAGTATTTCAGTTATATGTTTTTCAGCCATCATAATATATTCAGGATTATTTTCTATATTTAAATGGGCTACTGCATATAATTTTTTCTGAGCTTTTATCAGATCATCCATTGTAGCATTCATAAAAATACCAGTTTGGCTCATCGTTTCCATCTTATCCATTTTAAGTTGCAAACTTAAAAGTTTACAGTGTGGTAAATTTATTAGAACGCTTGCAGCCTTGGTATCAATATCCATTTTTTGGTTGCTCATATCAACGCCAAATTTTGCCTGGTAAGGCAATGTGACCAACAAGGTATTTTCAGAGAAATAATTTTTAAACTTTGCCCATGTTCCATCATTATCTTCTTTGTTGCTGATTTTTAATTTTACATTTCCGGTAACATCAAGCGCTCCCAGTTCTGCAATTTGCCTTATCATTTCAACATTTTCAACCAAAGAAATTTTAGTATTTGATTCGCCATTTTTCTTTCCTAAAAAATAAAACGAAAACGCAATCAATAAAACCAAAACTATTACCACAGAATTCTTCATTTTATTTTCTTTTCTTTTTTAATATAAGATCGTAACTATTATCTATCATTTCTAAAGTCAAAACTTTTTTTAAACCTTCAGGGAATACTTTATTCCAATGCATTTTATTCATGTGATAACCGGGCAATATTAAATGTGGATATTCTTCTCGTAATAAAATGGCTTTATCAGGATCGCATTTTACATTAAAACTAAAAGCTTCTTCATTTAATGCAAGAAGCAAAAAGATTTTGCCATTAGTTTTAAAAACTAAAACGCCATCTCCAAAAGGAAAACTTTCAGTCACGTCATTTTTTTCCAACACATAATTTCTAATTTCTTCCGCATTCATACAGCGTAAAATTACAATCCC
>JAYVVD010000263.1:0-2661 GCA_043787295.1 Ferruginibacter sp.
ATGTAATTCAATTCAGAAACATTAAATAAGTTAGAAGAATTAAAACGCCGGAATGCAACTTTATATTCTTTTACAATTTGTTTTTGGCAGGTAATGATATCTGCTACTCGATTATATTTTTTTACTCCGGGGCTTACCTGTAACAAGGCACTCAAAAACGCATCGTGTAAATTGAAATTATTTTTTGAAACAGCCTTGATTGTATTGTATCCAGTGCTGACAATGTCATAACCTTTCTTCATATTACTGAGTATCTTTTTTAATTGCGCCAGCTTTTCTACATTTAATATTAGCTGTTGTGCTTCAGCCGACTGTGCAATTACCTTTGTCCATGACATTAAAAATAAAAGGCACAATAACAATATGACAGTTTTCATTTTAGTCCGTTTAGTTTTTTAGAAATAATTACATCTTTTAAATCTCTGTACCTTTGTAAACACAAGCCTGTAGCCTCATTCCCAAACGATTGGGTGAAAACCTGCTTGTCTACCATATCAGCATAAATTTTATCTATTGCTGCAATACGTTCATCATCTTTCATAGAAAGTTGCCCATTTGTAATAAGGTTAAAAAGTTTATCTAAACATTGTACACCATCATCCAAAAGCGCAGTAAATACATGCTGTAGATATTCTAATTCTGCTGTAGTAAGCTGACGGTTGTTTTTACAATCCTTGATTGTTTTAGCAGTTTGCTTTGTAATACTTATCTGGAGAGCAATAATAGCTGCAACTTTTGTGTATCGTTTTATTTTTGGATTTACAGTAAGCAAGGAAGTGAAGTAATTATTGTGCAAATTGAAATCACCATGCTTAATATCCTGAATTAAATTGAGTCCTTTTTTAGCTATAATATTACCCTTCGATACGTAACCGAAGTAAACCTGTAAAGCAGCAATCTGCTGCAACAGGTATTTTCTTTGTGTTTCTTTTTGATTGCTCCATTCAGCAAAGGTTTGGGCATTGCTCAATGTTGCAAATGATAAGAATAAAGCTATCGCTATTAATTTTTTCATACTCACATTTTCAGTTTCACAAATAATTATTATTTGATGCCGTAAAGCTTCTTCACTACATCAATATCATTTCTCTCTTTTGACCGCTGTAAACTTACCAGGATGTTCTGTTGATTGAATTGTCTTAGATCAGTAAGGTTTTGTTCCATATTATCAGATGCTGAATGAATAATTCCCAGTCGTTTTGCATCTGTCATTTGTGTGGCAAAGGCTGTAATTACCATTTGCACCTGTTCAATACTTTTAAGGCTTTCATCTAATATGCCAGTGTATACCCGTTGCATATAATCAATATCCTGCTGCGTAAAATTTTTATCCTGCTTCGATAAATTGAAGGCCGTTGAATACTCCTTCACTATTTGTACCTGTTTGCTGATTATATCTTTGACCGTCTGGTAAGTGCCAATGGTTTGCTTGACTTTTGAGAGTTCATCAAAATATTTGGTGTACAACTCTTTTTGTTTGTTTGACCAATCCCCAATTTCTTTCAGCTTTAATTTGGACATCTGGTTTTCTAAAGTCTTCTGCGCATTCTGCAGCCATATTGTTTTATTCTGCAACCTTTGAATTTTTAAATCAACCGCTTTTATAACTTTTTTTACTCCCGCTTTTATTATATCATAAATTGGAATTTGTGCATTTGTTTCTTGAACCGGAGCAATACTTATTATCAAGGCTATACCTGTAAGGCTTAATATTTTTTTCATACTTCACATTTTCACTTTCACAATTAATTCAAGACTCTAATTTATAAATGGTTAGTCTCCTATTATTGAACCTTTATTTTTGTGTATGCTGTCCTTCCCAATAGAAGACTTTGTGTTGGAAATTCTTTACCATCCATTTTTTTAATTAACCAGGATGGTCTTTTTATTTGATACATCTTATCAGTATTGTGTGTTTTCGTCACGGTAAGCGTATCATCAGTTTTGCTAAATTCATGTTCGTAAGAAGCGACATAAACCCTACTTAAATCATTTTTGGGTCGGTAAACATTGCAAGCGGCAATAAAGAATAATATACAAATGATTGAGTATTTCATAATAGATTATTTAGATGTTAACGATGCTATTCCTTTTTCAATACTGCCAAATTTTAATGCAGCAGCCTGCACCTTCAATTTCTCTTTTTCCTCCGTTGTATAAGCCAGGTACTCTTCCGGTGATACTTCCGTTCGATACACTTTACTCAACACACCACCAAGAGAAATAAATACTTCCTTATACTTTTTAGTTGGGTCATTGGCTTTATTAATGCTTAATACAAGTGATTTTTCTTTATCAGTTAAACCTAATAGATCCTGTATTAAGTCGAACTTGTTTTGATATTTACTTTGATCTAATAATATCTTACAATCGCTGTTGTTTATGATTGCTTGTTTTACCACCGGCGATGAAATAATATCCTCTATATCCTGCGTCACCACAATGGCTTCACCAAAAAACTTTCTAACTGTTTTAAACAAATATTTAATATATTCTGCCATACCTTCTTTTGCTATGGCTTTCCAGGCTTCTTCAATCAATATCATTTTTCTTATTCCTTTAAGCTTTCGCATTTTACTGATAAATACTTCCATGATGATAATTGTTACCACAGGAAATAATATTGGATGATCCTTTATATTATCCAGTTCAAAAACAATA
>JAYVVD010000264.1:0-14955 GCA_043787295.1 Ferruginibacter sp.
ATTACACCACTTATTTGTTGCAATTGTTTCAGCAGCGCTGAAGAAGAAACGATAAACTTCATATTACTATTTTAAGATTGCCAAAGATAAAAGATTGAAAGCAGAAAATATTTATGATTTACCACGAATAAATTCACATTTTTGCTGGAGTATGGCATTTGAAACAAAAAATATTGGCACTGAAAAAGCTTTTGAAAAGGTTAAGTATTATTGTGTCTATCAGGAACGGAGCCATGCCGAGGTAAAGAAAAAACTATATGGTTTTGGCTTATATAAAAATGAGGTAGAGCTTTTAATAAGCAGGCTGATTGAAGAGAATTATTTAAATGAAGAACGTTTTGCTTTTGCTTTTGCAGGTGGAAAATTCAGAATAAAACAGTGGGGTAAAACAAAAATAAAATATGAACTAAAATTGAGACAGGTAAGTGAGTACAGTATTAAAAAAGCGTTGGCACAAATAGATGAGGCAGATTATTTAAAAACCATACAAAAAATTGCTGCTGAAAAATTAATGACTTTAAAAAGTGAAAATAATGTTTTTACAAAGAAAAGTAAACTGCAAAATTATTTAGTTGGCAAAGGATTTGAGTTTAATTTAATTGGTGAGATTTTGAAGGAGATATAAGGTGATTGCCACGAAAACACGAATGAAAACTAATAATATTTTAAGAAAAAAATTTAGTGCTTATTTTGTTTGTAGGAAGTTGAATCAACTATTCATCTAATAACTAAACTACCTCACATTCATCAGCACATTTAATGCAACATTCCGCAGTTTCTCTGCAATAGTCATCATTATGTTTACTACACTCTTCTGCACACGCATCGCAAATAATGGCGCAAAGTTTATTTATTTCTTTTATGTGAAGACTGCCCAAACTCATCAGCTCAGCTGCCGCATAGCAGATAGCCGCACACTCCATATTTAATTGAATACAGTCAGCACGCGTGTTTGCATTTTCGCTGTGGGCACATGCAGATGCACAATGGTTGCAGATTGCGGCGCAACGCAGGCATGAATCTATGCAAATTTTATATTGATGATAAGCTGTCATAAAAGTTAATTTGCTTTATTGTTTCAAATTTCAAGCCACTAAGTGTTGATGGCCAGTTATCTTTGCAATGCAAAACTTTAAATTTTATTACAACAAATATTTTAAGATAAATTATATGGCTGAAGACTTAAATTTTATTAAAGGGACAAAGGAAGAACAATATGAAACTTTGCTGCCGCAGATAAACGCTTTGCTGGAAGGTGAAACAGATGTAATTGCCAACCTTGGCAACATTGCTGCAGCATTAAAAGAGCAGTTTGCCTGGCTATGGGTAGGCTTTTATATTGTAAAAGATGATGAACTTGTGCTTGGCCCTTTTCAGGGACCTGTAGCATGTACCAGAATAAAAAAGGGCAGAGGTGTATGTGGAACTGCCTGGGCAAATGCTGCAACCTTAATTGTAGCTGATGTCGAAAAATTTTCAGGCCATATTGCCTGCAGCAGTTTATCAAAGTCAGAAATCGTAGTACCAATTATTATTAATAACAGAGTTGTGGCTATACTTGATGCCGACAGTGAAAAGCTGAATAATTATGATGAGACAGACAAGAAATTTTTAGAAAAACTGATGGATGCAGTAACCGTTTAAAAATATGCCGGAGATAGAAATCTCCGGCCTTGCTTACCTCTGAAACCACAAAAAAGCGTTTGTATATAATAAAGTGTATTAAATATTAATTGAAGCCTGCAAATGAAGGTTACAGTTTTTTAAACCGGAAATGGATGGGATGATTTTTTAAAGGATGGAAGTGAGTGGAATTTTGTTTAAAAACTATAATGCAAATTAAAAGTATTTTTCTTAAAATACAGCATATATTAAAAAAATGTTTGAAGGATATTCATTATATTAATTTCCCTTCTTAAGTTCCATCGCTGCAAGTTCATAAACCTTCTTATGTTTACGGTCATACCACCATTTGGGTGCATTTTTTTTCATGAAGCTGTCAATACCACGCATCCCAAAAAGTTTCCATAAGCCGCCAAGTTTTCCACCCAAATCACTTTGCATTGCCCTCAAACTCATGGCAAAGCCAGCTTCTATATATTCCATATGGTGCCAAAAACCGGCAGGCATATATAAAGTGTCTCCATGTTCTAAAATAACTTCATATCCCTTTGCCTTTTTCACCGCAGGAAAACTTTCATAATCAAATGAATTGCTGTACCCTGCATAATTAGCAAGGCTTAAAACTTCCCAGGGTTTACGGTAAAGTTTATGTTGTTCCTCATGAGGAAAAAGTAAAACTCTTTTTTTTCCGGCAAACTGGGTGTGCAAAATATGGCTCATATCAATATCAAAATGCATATGGGTTACCGAACCTTGGCCACCAACAAAAAGCATTGGATATTTTTTCACAAATCCTTTCATAAGTTCATCCGGCCATGTAAAATCCTTTACTATTTGCGGAGCGTGTTGAAAAATATTAAATAGAAAAATCCTTAGATCCAGCGGACCGGCTTTTACTTTTCTCAGGTAATCACCAAATTTCATGTAAGCATCAGCGGTATTGATAGGTGTGTAAGAATCACTTTTAATATTGTTGTAAACTCCCACTTCACTTTCCCCAACTGTATCTATAAAATAATTCCAGTTCCATTTATTGTATGCAGGCCATTTTTTTGCAAGGTCTTTTATAATTAAAGGCTTGCCTGTGTTGTAATATAATTTTTTAAAATCTTCAGAGGAAATGGAATCTACAACATCCACATGTTTAAGCTGCATAATTATATGTTTAATGATGTTGCAAAAATAATAATAATATACAACAGTGTTGCAACAGCATTTGTTAGTTAAAACAAAAAAGAACAAAAAACTGACAAGGTAATTTGCTCTTATTTTTTAAACTTTTATAATTAGGGTCTAATTTAGCCTTACCGCTTTCGGCGATAAATATTTCTATTCAATCTTTTTTATCTTCTCTGAAATCTTTTCTTTCTACAGTTGTTACCACGTTATTTGCTATTTACATTTTCCCTGTGGTAAAATATTAAAACTTTTTCTATGGTATTTGCAAAGACCGTTCTCCGCTATCGCATTTCTATGGGTGAGCGTGCCATAACCTTTGTTTTTATCCCAGCCATAATAACTATACTCAGCATGTATAGTAGTCATATACTCATCTCTATAAGTTTTAGCAAGTATACTTGCAGCTGCAATAGATGCATAAATACTGTCGCCTTTTATAATACAGCGATACTTAATATTTTTATAAGGTAAAAAACGGTTGCCATCTATAAGAAGTTGTACGGGTTCTTTGCTTAAATTATTAAGTGCTAAATGCATGGCTTTGTAAGAAGCCTGTAAAATATTAATACTGTCTATCTCATTATTACAAACCTGCCCTACAGCAAAAGCTATACTTTCATTTTCAATTACAGGGCGAAGTAGGTCTCTTTGTTTTGCTGATAAAAGTTTGCTGTCATTCAACAAAGGATGAAAAAAATCTTTTGGCAAAATTACAGCGGCAGCAAAGACTGGCCCTGCATAACAGCCACGCCCGGCTTCATCTACACCGGCTTCCGTTTTTGTTTTGTATAAAAATGATCGTAACATGTCAGATGCAAATATCCTTTAATCATTCCAAAATTAGCAAAGTCCTTTTCGTAATTTCGCAAGAATATTTAATTTTATGACTGCTGCTAAAAAATGGGTATTTGCCACTTTTGTACTTACGTTTCTTGTAATTATTGCAGGTGGTATTGTGCGCACTACCCAAAGCGGCATGGGCTGCCCTGATTGGCCGAAGTGTTTTGGATTATGGATTCCACCAACCAATGCTTCGCAGTTACCACCGGATTTTGAAAAATTTTTAAAGGCGCAGGATATCGATCATACCTTTAATGTTTACCATACCTGGATAGAATATATCAACCGTTTGCTGGGTGCATTACTTGGCGTGTTTGCACTAATACAATTTGCACTTTTATTTTTTAAAAGAAATATAAACAGGCAGGCATTTAACCTTTCAACTGCATTTTTAGCAGGTGTAATTTTAACCGGATTATTTGGAGCTATTGTAGTAAAACTAAATCTTGCACATGTAAGCATTTCTATTCATTTATTTTTTGCTATTGTACTGGCGCAAATACAGCTTGCATTGCTTATGAGCATGAGAGGAAAATTATTTAAAAAAACCACGGGCACAAAAATGCGAAGAGCGGTTTTGTTTTTGTTGTTAATAATTTTTGTACAAAGTGTGTTAGGGACAATGGTTCGCATGTACATAGATGATGTTTCTTCTGCATTGCATTTTGAGCAAAGAGAAGCATGGCTTGCAAAAACACCTCTTGCTTTTATAATTCACCGAACCTTCTCGTGGTTAGTACTTGCGGCCGTGTTTTATGCAAACTGGTATTGCAGAAAAGTTCCTGTACTTACAAGTCCTCTGAAAAAACTTACAGGTATTATTTTATTAAGTGTTGTAACCGGCATTGTATTGTATTATTTAGATGTGCCTGCTGCAGCACAGCCACTGCATTTATTTTTAGCATCAATGGCTATAACACAAACAATGTTTATAATCCTCTATACAAAAAATACAACTGATTTAATGAAGCCTCAGGTATTATAAAAATAAAACTTATTACATTGTCGAATAAGAACAACGCTGTACCATGAGAAATCTGCTGAAAAATTTATTCTATTCTTTACCGCTGCAATTGTTCATTTTACATTTTAGAAAATACCAGGTATTGCTTATTTTTTGGTATGCATTATTTAGTACGGTAGCAAGCAGTTTCATGAAAAACTTTGGGGCTGATGCGTTGTTCTTCTCTCCTGAATACTTGGGCTCAGTAAATTTTTTGGGCACATTAATTACAGGATTGTCTTTGGGTATTTTGATAATGAGCTGGAATATCACCACTTTTATATTGCACAGCAAGCGTCTTAATTTTTTAGCCACCACATCTCATCCATTTTTAAATTACTGTATAAACAATGCGGTAATCCCCTTGCTGTTTATTTCTTTTTATTTTACAAAACTGTATCAGTTTAATGAATATAAAGAGTTGATGCAGGTAAGCGAAATATTACTGCAGCTGTCCGGTATTTTAAGTGGCATTTTACTGGTTATTTTATTTTCTTTCGTCTATTTTTTCGGTGCAGCAAAAACGATAGAAAGAACAATGATTCCCATCATTAAAAACAACGAACTTTTCAATAAAACCTTCGATAAAAGAGAAAATAAATTTGATGAGTTTTCATTGAAATCGATGTGGTATGTAAGCACATCTTTTAAAATTACCAAATGCAGAAATGTATCTCACTACAGACAGGATTTTTTAGATGCGGTTTTTAAACGCCATCATTTAGCAGCAATTTTAAGTATTGTTGTTGCTTTTATAATTATTGTTACCACAGGCTTTTTGCAGGATTATATATTATTTGAAATTCCTGCAGCTGCAAGTATTTTAATTGTATTTGCCTTGTTGATATCCGTTATAGGAGCACTTACTTATTTTTTGGAAAGTTGGAGTTTGCTTGCTGTAATTATCATAATTGTTGGGTTAAATATTTTATATGAAAATGAAATTATTGATCCACGCAACAAAGCTTATGGATTAAAATATGTTACTAAAATAGAAAGGCCGGTTTACGATAATCCTTCTTTGCAGTCACTTTGTACACCTGAAAAAATATATGCAGACAGAATAAAAATGATTGAAGTCTTAAACAAATGGAAGACAAAGCAGCAGGTGGAAAAGCCAATAATGGTATTTATAAATGTAAGTGGTGGCGGGCTTCGCAGTGCGGCTTTCACTATGAATGCACTACAGCAGACTGACAGTATTTGTGGTGGTAATCTTATGAAAAAAACATTTCTTATCAGTGGAGCCAGTGGCGGTATGCTTGCTGCAGCTTACTATCGGGAATTGTATGCTAAAAAAATAAAAGATTCATCAAAAAATATTTACAGCAAAATATATACTGATAATATAGCAAAAGATCTTTTAAACCCGGTATTTACATCTTTAATGGCAAGAGATATTTTTGCACCCGTACAAAAGTTTTCTGTTGATGATAATTTTTATGTAAAAGACAGGGGCTATGCATTTGAAAAAAAGCTTTCAGAAAATACGGATCAGATTTTAAACAGGCAATTAAAAGATATACAGACAGAAGAATTTTCCGGCACTGTTCCGCTGCTTTTTTTTAATGCTGTAATTAAAGCGGATGCCCGAAAAATGATGATCAGTACATCACCCATTAGTTTTATGATGAAGCCGGTAGAGTTGCAAAATAACATCAATGCAGGTATTGATGCGGTAGATTTTGCCGCCCTTTTTAAAAATTGCCAACCTTTTAATTTACGAATGCTTACTGCACTTAGAATGAATGCCACATTCCCTTATGTGTTGCCCAATGTATGGTTGCCAAGTAACCCTGTAATGGACGTGATGGACGCAGGGTTAAGAGATAATTATGGACAGGAAACAAGCCTTCGTTTTATAGATAATTTTAAAGAATGGATAAAGGAAAATACAGGTGGAGTATTATTGTTGCAAATAAGAGACAGGCCCATAGACAACTGGCTGCATCCGTTTGAAACCCATTCAGCAACTGATATGATTGTAACACCTGCTACTATGCTGCAACACAACTGGTTTAAAATTCAGGAATATTACCAGACTGACCAGTTCAGTTACTTTAAAAATGCTGTACCTTTTATTATATATAAATCGGTAATTATGTACGCGCCCGAAAAGGAGGAACAAACAGCTGCTTTAAATTTTCATTTATCCGCCAGAGAGAAACGAGATGTAGTTGCATCTTTTTTCAATAAATCAAATCAGACAGAGGTTAAAAAAATTGTTTCCTTGCTAAAATAATGATGTTGTGAATTACACGTTTTGACGCCCTAGAATTGTTACAGGGACAGAAAAATATTATCTTTGCAGCTTAGCTTATAAATTAACAAAATGCAAAGATTTTATTTCGATACATCTATTTTTGATGGTGCGTTTGATAAGGAATTTGATGAAGTGACGCTGTAGCTTTTTGAGAGAGTTAAATTGGGACAAGTTATTCGTGTGTTCTCAGACCTGACAGAACCTGAATTATTTAATGCACCTGAAAATATTAAAGAGCATTTTAAAGAACTCCCAAAAGAAAATATCGAAAGAGTAACAGTAACAGATGAAATACTGACACTTGCTTCTAAATATCTATCCCAAAAAGCTGTAGGACAAACGAGTTTTGATGATTGCATCCCCTATTGTCTATTCCAATTCAATACTTTTAATTTTAAGTTATCGTATAACAAACCGACAATTAAAATTACAGCAGGCAAAACCAAAGTATTCAGTTTAAAGTATGGATATAATATTCCTCCTGCTGTACCACCTATGAAAAAAAATATAATAATTCTCAATCGTAATTTGATTGTTGAAAACAGCTTTTTTCTTTCCTCAGTTTTCTTGTAAAAAAATAATTGTGATAGTTCAATTCCTAAATCAGTGAAAAGCCCTGTTAAGTGAGTAGTTCTTACTAATGCATTGGAAATTTTTGTAACCAAAGAGTTTTGTAAACCCATAGCAAAGAGCAAACTTAATGCTATTAAATTGGGGAATTTAACCATAAGGATGGAACCGAAAATGCCCACTAAAAAAATTATTATACTTTCTAAAATTACAGGCAGAAAAAAAATATTACGACTTGTTATTTTACTTACTATTTCTACAAGTAAGCTAGATACAAATGAACCTAAAAAATAAAATAAAATGTATAGAAAATATATTAAACTTTCTACAAAATTTAATTTAAATACCTCATCAACAAAAAAAGCAAAGTGCCCTGTTACATTTGTTGTTAACCTTTGAATAGCCAAAAAACCTACAACATTTACATACCCTGCCACAAAAGACAGCAGGGAAGCTATTTTTAAATTATGCTTTAATGTTCTTCTATTTCCATGATGTCGGAACATAGTATATTTTTCTTCTCATTTTAATGTAATTATATATTGCTAAGCGGGTAATTCAAGTTTTCTTTTTATCTGATTAAAACAAATTCTTGCCATTTTAATATTACTCCATTGCTCTGAATCTTTATTCATTGGGTTAAATGATTCCAGTTCGTCCAACACGTTATCTGTAAACAGGATAACGATATGGTTATTTTGTTTATTTTGCTCAAGGCTTTTCATTGCAATATCTATATATCGCTTCACTTCGTTCTGAGAGGAAGCAAACATGATTTTTGTAATGAGCTTAGTACGATATTCTGTTAAATGGAATGACATAAGTAGTGATTAATTTTTAAATAAACTTACTGCAAAATGATGCTGCTATTAAGCAACATCCTTTAATTTTCCTAAGTCTCATGCGCATGGATTGGTTTTAAAAGTAAAAATATTTCATTTCCCTTAAACAACCTTTGCAATTGGATGCTGGAAGAAGCATTTGTAATTTGGCTTTTCATTGGAAGTATTTTACTGAAATATATTACACTGAAATTATTTTATTTTGTTCCGCTTTCCAGTTGGCATTATATTTTACAAAAACAGATAACCATATAGCTCTTGATAAACGCATAAAATAAGGCTGAACCATTAACAGCAGAAAAGTATTTGTACCAAGCCACCAAAATATTCTGTTATCATCAATTGAAAGCCCTATCAGCACCCACCACGCTACAAAAGTTGAAACAGAAAAGGCAACCGTAAGTGCATAACTTACATAACCGGTTCCATAATAAAACCCTTGTTCTATCTCTGTTTGCTGCCTGCAAATGAGGCACTTCTCATTCATCTTCATAAAACTTTTAAGCTTATAAGAACCTTTGTCCTGAAACATATTACCTTCTCTGCAATGGGGACATTTCTGATTGAAAACCGCCCATAAAAAATTGTGCTTTTTAATTTCCGTTTTGTTATTCATCTTAATTATTTTTTTACCAATTGTTAGTCTGTAGTCTTAATCCAACTGTGCCAGTACGGAGTAGCATTTATTGTAGTTAAAAAACCTGCTGCATACTTATAGTTTACACTATCCTTATTCCCCTTATTTATTACTGTTTTATCTTCAAAATATTTTTGTAGTTTCTTAAGGTAGCCTTCAATGTTATTTATTTCAATGCCACTAATCACATGCTTTTTTATATTGCTTATGATCACGTTTTCACAATCCAAATAACCATCAGCCAGTTTTAAAGTGCCAATAATTTCTTTTGTCTCAAACTCAAAATTTATCATTCTGATTTAAATTATAATTTTATCCAAAACTTTAGCAAGTCATTCATTTCAGTACCTACAACAATGTATTTTTTAGGTATTTCATCTTCTAAACTATGAAAAGTAGCAAGCCGGGTGCCAACAGGTTTTTGCTCTAATTGATGATACAAATAGTGGTTGTAATAATTATACAACTCTAAAGAATAATCAATGCTGTTGTCAATTTTATCAGTACCAGTTATGTTTTCGTAAAAAGCATTATAAAAATAAAAGTGGTTGTAATTCCTAAAATCTATTTGCGTAAAATTTCCATTTATAAAAGAAACATTTATAAGCCGGAGTTTTTCTCTTGCTGCCTCTGCATGCGTAACCAATCTTTTGCGTTGTTCAATACCATAAAAAAATGCTTTGGGTTTGTAATGAGCAGCCGCCAAACAAAATTTGCCTACTCCACTTCCAATGTCCAATATCCGTACATTGTTTTCGGCAGCTAAAAAACCGGCGGCTTTTTTTGCAATAGCCAACGGTGTAAAGTGCCGTTGTGCAAGCATCTGAATGGATGATGGATAAAGCTCGTTAAACTGTTCATCAGCATTAAACCTATTTTGTATTTTGATTCTTTTTTCGAGTAACTGCATATTATTATTATTACGAGGTCAAGATTATGATTTTGCGTATTTGCTTTTACCATTCATCTGGTAGTGTTTGGGTAACAGTAAATCTTTTCTTTCGTGTGGGAGTGACGGTACAATTAAAGCTATCCACGCAGTGCTTTCTGAGCAATCCAATAAAATGTTGAGGTTGCCGGAAACCAATTTTTCATTTACCTGCAATACTTTTCCATCAACAGGCATGTGGGCTTCTATGATGTAATCGTTGTACTTTACGGTTGCTATTACTTCGCCCTGCCTTTTAAAACCACCAGCTGCATTAAAATTTATTTCCTGTATTTGTTTAAAGCCGGTTAGCTTAAACTGACAAATACCTGTGTATGCAACTGTACCCTGAAAGTCAATCCATTCATGGTCTTTTGTATAATAGTGGTCTTTTCTTGTAGGTAGTTGTTTATTCATAGTGCAAAGTTATTATGCATTCTCACCCATTGTGGTAAACCTTGTCAATTGAAAAAGTGATTTTTATCAATTTTTAAATGGGTAAATTTGCGGTTATAATGAGTATTAAAGGCGTATTTCCAATAGATAAATGGAATTTTAAAAGTGAATCCATTCTGGAAGATTTGCCGTCTGCAGATTTGGAAATATTGACAGCTAATAAATCTGAACAGCTATATAAAAAAGGAGAAATAATTTTCAGGGAAGGTGGTTATCCTTCAGGCATATTTTATATTATAAAGGGGAAAGTAAAGAAATACAAATTAGATAAAGATGCCAAAGAACAAATTATTTATGTAGCAAACACAGGTGAATTATTAGGCTACCATGCCATACTTTCCGAAGACCGCTATCCCGATGGTGCAGCAGCATTGGAAGAAAGCAGGATTGCATTTATACCAAGAGAAGATTTTTTAGAAACATTAAATCATTCAAAAGTTTTGAGCAGCCGGTTATTAAAAACCCTAAGTCATGAATTTGCAGTTTTGGCAAACAGCCTCAGCATGTTTGCAAAAAAATCTGTGAGGGAAAGATTGGCACTGCAACTGATTGTACTGAGAGAAA
Organism: Ferruginibacter sp.; assembly: GCA_043787295.1. GTDB lineage: Bacteria > Bacteroidota > Bacteroidia > Chitinophagales > Chitinophagaceae > Ferruginibacter. The sequence goes on from JAYVVD010000264.1 coordinate 10,906, forward strand.
AATACAAAATAAATTTTAAGCCGGGCATGCCTGTCGAAATAAATATGAGCCGGGAAGATTTAGCCAGTCTTGTTGGCACTGCAAGAGAAAATGTAGTGAGGGTGCTTTCAGAATTTAAGGCCGACAAAATACTCGAAACACAGGGAAGAAAAATTATTGTTCTTAATGTGACCAAACTTATAATAATTGCCGATTATAAATAATGAAGATTGCTTTTTTCTTTTCTTAGTTACGGTTTTTATTTACACTAACAGAATATTGTATAATATGGCTTAGCAAGCCAACACAGTATTTCTGGCAATTGGCAATTTATACAAAAGCCGGATTAACAGCATTTATGGGGAAATGGTATGCTTCTTTTTTTGTGGCAAACTTGTGTCCGCAGGCTGCAATAATAAAAATGCATTCTCTATAATTTCAACATCAAATAGTGCAGCGGTCTCCATCGGTTCACCATCAATATGAAAAGGTGCATTATCCAAATTTTTGATGCTCATTTTTTTTGTTTGAAAATAGTGAATCGTTTTATCAGTATTACGAACAGAAGTAATTTTGCCACTTCTTATTTGTTTCAACAATTTAAATACCAGTCCAAATTTTCCGGCTTTTTGCACAATAACAATATCAAGCAATCCATCGCTCAGGCTTGCTTTCGGTGCAATAATAATGCTGTTTCCAAATTGGTTGCTGTTGGCTATACTTAAAAAAAATGCATTTGTATTGAATGTTTTGCCGTTGGCAGTAACTTCAAAACGATAGGGTTTTGCTTTAAAAAAATTCTTTAAAGTCTGTTTGATATAAGTTGATGGACCCCTTTTTTCCTGCCTTGCAAAATCATGCGAAACCTGTGCATCAAAACCGAGCCCGCTTAAGTGGCAGCTGTAATTTTTATTGATAATTAACGCATCAACGAAACTTGCATTTCCCTCCAATATTACTTCTAATGCTTTCTTATAATCTTTTGGTATTCCAGCTGTAAAAGCCATTCCGTTTCCGGAGCCTGAGGGAATTATACCAACTTTAATATCTGTATTTATTAGGTAAGAGGTAATTTGATTTACAGTACCATCACCACCGCAAATAATAATATCACTAATTTTTTCATTTATAATCTTTTCTTTTAAAAAAGAATATTTGCCATGATCGTTTGTAGTTAGAACTTCATAATGGTAATGAAGATTTGTAAGTTTTTCCTGGATATAAGAACGAATTTCTTTTTTGTTTCTTGTGCCCGAAACTGGATTAATAAAAACTAAAAAATTTCGGGTTGTCAAAACAGTTCTTTTTTTATTGATTACGAATTTTTTGAAATATTAAAATCATAATTTTATTACCATCTCAACAAAGCACTACCCCAAGTAAAACCGCTACCAAATGCTGCCAGGCAAACCAAATCACCGTCCTTTATTTTCCCTGCTTCCCAGACTTCGCATAATGCAATAGGGATTGATGCGGCAGTTGTATTTCCATATTTTTCAATATTATTAAAAACCTGCCCATCTGTAAGTTGTAATTTTTGCTGTACATATTGTGCAATGCGCAAATTTGCCTGGTGCGGAATGAGTAAATTAATATCTGTTGTTTTTAAATTATTTTTTTCGAGTGCCTCCACAATTACTTCAGGGAATTTTACAATTGCTTTTTTAAAAACCGCAGGCCCATCCATAATGGGAAAATTTTGTCCGTTTTCCAGCATTGCATGGCTCATAAACATTTCACCTCTTGGCGCTTCTACATAATCTGCCAGTTTTTCTTTTAACCAATGGTTAGCATGTGTGCCAGGGTTTGGCATGGCCAATATTTCTGCACTTTCGCCATCGCTGTGTAAATGAGTGCTTAAAATTCCCTGGGCTTCGGTTGGTTGCAAAACTACAGCACCTGCTCCATCACCAAATATTACGGAGATGTTTCTGCCACGGGTCGTAAAGTCTAAACCGAAAGAATGCTTCTCACTTGCAACCAATAAAATATTTTTGTACATACCAGTTTTTATAAACTGATCTGCAACAGAAAGCGCATAAATAAACCCGCTGCACTGGTTACGAATATCCAGTGCGCCAATTTCTTTCATCTTCATGGCACGTTGTACCAATACGCCACAACCTGGGAAATAATAATCAGGACTAAGCGTAGCAAAGATGATAAAATCAACATCCTGCGCTGAAATGCCTGCACGCTGTAATGCAATCTCAGCAGCTTTTACACCCATTGTTGTAGTAGTTTCTTCTGTACGGTGTGCGTATCTGCGTTCCTGTATACCGGTACGTTCCTGTATCCATTCATCGCTGGTTTCTATGTAAGCCGTAAGATCATTATTGGTAACTATATTTTTAGGAACGTACATTCCGATTCCGGCAATTTTTGTATTAAACATGCAATCTTATTTAGCGATGCAAATTACATGAATTGTGTTGGATATGAAACGGTTTCATTTGCAACGAAAATTTATTTTACCGTATCTTTTTGTGGCGCATTCAACGACTTCCACAACATATCTTTTAACTGTAAAAGATTGTATCCTGTTATAGAGGAAAAAAATATAGAAGTTATGTTTTGAGGTAATTCTTTTTTAATTGCTTCCCGCAATTCTTCGTCCAGCATATCTGCTTTGCTGATGGCAATTACAAAATCTTTTTGCAGCATTTCAGGATTGTACTGTTCTAATTCACTTCTTAAAATTTCAAATTCTTTTTTATGGTCGGCACTGTCTGCAGGTATTACAAAAAGTAAAATAGAGTTCCGTTCAATATGGCGCAGAAAACGATGCCCCAATCCTTTTCCTTCGGCAGCACCTTCAATAATGCCGGGTAAATCTGCAATACAAAAACTTTTTCCATCTCTGTATTCTACCATGCCAAGTTGAGGTACCAATGTAGTAAATGCGTAATCGGCTATTTTGGGTTTTGCAGCCGTAACTACAGATAGTAATGTTGATTTACCTGCATTGGGGAAACCCACCAAACCTACATCTGCCAATACTTTCAGCTCCAATGTTCTGATGCCTTCCAAACCAACTTCGCCGGGTTGTGCATATTCGGGAGCCTGGTTGGTTGATGTTTTAAAATTACTGTTGCCTAAACCGCCACGCCCACCTTTCATTAAAATTACCTCTTCGCCATCATTTAATATTTCGGCAACTTTTTCACCGGTTTCAGGGTCTCTTGCTATAGTTCCAAGCGGGACTTCTATAATAATATCTTTGCCAGATTTACCGCTTCTTTGTCCGCCTTCGCCATTACCACCATCATCTGCCAATACATTTTTAAAATAACGAAGGTGCAGTAATGTCCATAATTGTGTATTGCCTTTTAAAATAATATGCGCACCACGTCCACCATCACCTCCATCAGGACCACCTTCTGCAGTTAGTTTATTGCGCAGAAAATGTTTACTGCCTGCACCACCATGACCACTGCGGCAAAAAATATTTATCTGGTCTACAAAATTTGATCTTTCCAAAACTTGAGTATTGTGTAAGCAGCAAAAATACAAAAAGCAAATTGCATTGCGAGGTTATACAGCCGTTTTAAGTGCCATAAATTGCACGAATGTTTACTTATGAGAACTTTGAGGTATAATTGTTGACTAAAGATATTAAGCTGAAGGGCTGGGGGATAGAAGTGGAAATCCTTTTTATTTTGCTTCAGCAAATAAAAAGATTGTAACGTATAGCCCCGACCAAAGTTTAATTATTTTAAAATGAGGGAAAGCCCCAACAAAATAAATATTATGAAATTATTAATGCTAAGTTTAATGATATCGATTTTTGGTTGCAATGCATCTAAAAAAACCAACGCTGTAGAAGTTGCGCCTGAAGGCAGTAAAGTTGTTGTAGACTCACTGCCGGTTTGTGTAAAAGTACTGATTGAAAAAATGAAAAGCGAAGCCGTTACCAACCCGCCAAGAAAAATTTATAGCTTTAAATACATGGGTAAAAAAGTATTTTATGTACCTGCGATTTGCTGCGATCAATTTAGTGATTTGTACAATGACAGTTGTAGATTGATGGGGCACCCGGATGGTGGTTTTACAGGAAGTGGCGATGGGAAA
>JAYVVD010000265.1:0-3396 GCA_043787295.1 Ferruginibacter sp.
GAATGGGAACTTCTGATTACAAATCTTATGACAGAAGTTATTCCGTTATCATGGAAAATAAAGTTGAGATTTTAGGCTCGTCAGACCCTGCATTTGGGGGAGACAAAACATAATCCAGAAGAGTTATTAGTTGCATCTCTTTCTTCCTGCTATATGCTTTGGTGTTTGCATTTATGTGCAGAAGCAAAAATAATCGTAGTTGACTATGCGTACAATGCAACGGGACAAATGATAAAGACTCCAAATGGAAGCGGCCGCTTTACGGAAGTTACCTTAAACCCCCTTGTGATAGTAAAAGACATTTCCATGGTTAAAAAAGCAAATGAATTGCACCAAAAAGGAAACGAACTTTGTTTTATTGCCAACTCCTGTAATTTCCCGATTTATCATAAACCAACCTGTAATACAGAAAATACTTAAACATAAAATCTACCTGATTAGCTTGAGCTTATAATGCATAATTTTTACAACCATCCACGCTGTTGCACTGTAGCAATATACTGTTTCCACAAAACAAATACTGTTGTAAATGTATTACCCCATAACTATATATAAGACTGGTAATGATAGTAGCTGAATAATTATAAACAAAGAATTACTTTTTCTGTATGATTATCTCTTCTTCACCAAGTAAAATTCCTAATGGCTTCAAACCTTCAACTTTATCAAAAATTACTTTACCAATTGCTAAAAGTGGAATAGATAAAAACATCCCCGGTATACCCCAAACCATTTCCCCAATAACTACACCAAGAATAATTAAAAATGGATTAATGTTTACGTGACTTCCAACAATTTTTGGCCCTATAAAATTACTGTCTAACAAGTGGATACAAACGATAGAAATACCCACAAAAAGCGCATGTTTGCTATCTGAAGTTGCAAACGTAACACAGACACTAAAAAAAAGCGCTGTAAAAATTCCTACATATGGAATAAGGTTAAATACACCGATTAATACTGCAAGTACCACCACATATTTTATACCTAATATTAAAAAAATTATCGCTGCAAGAAAAGATATGATCAACATTTCTAAAAATAAACCAACTATGTATCCCTTAATAATTTGTTTTACTTCTGTCAGTATTTCACTTATTAATACAAAATATTTATCGGTAAATGTTACTACTACAACTTTTACCAGAAGCCTACGATAACATAAAATGAAGATCGTATAAATTAATACGAATACCACAAATAACACAAGCGATGAAATAGACAACAGGGTTTTCCCTACAACTGCGCCGTTAAAATGAAGTAAACTATCGCTTGTATTATTGATAAATGCATTTTCTTTTTTTGCGTCAATATGAAATGTCTCTGCTACCCATTGCTGTCCATTTACCATTAAGCCCGAAAGTTGTGTTTTTAGCGATGGCCAATCTTTGGAAAAGGAGGCAAGCTGAGAACCTAATAAATACAAAACATACATTAACGAGAAAATGAAAAGCATTGCGGCTACCATACTTGCCAAGGTCCTCGGAAATTTTAATCTGTTCTCTAAAAAATTACAAAGTGGCAGAAGTAATATTGAAAATAAAAAAGAAAAGCACAGTGGGATTATTAATTTTTGTGCTATTACTGCTACGTAGGTGAGTACTACCAAAATAATTAATACAAATGCCAGCTTAATATAAAAAGGTAACTGCAACTTTTCTTTCATTTCATGAAGTTTTTATAAATGTAGAATATTTATGCATTATTGGCTGCCGAATGGTATTAATTATCAGAAAATTTTATTGCGGTAATAAAGCGTTGAAATGGATTAATACAACGTGCCTTGTTGGAAATGTTGCTGAGAAAAAAAATCATCTAACGATAGAAATATCCAACATATCTGTTGAAACAAATGATTTTATTGGATAAATATTTTCGGATCAAAAATTCTAGAAATTATCAGCATCAGCATGGCTGTTAAAACTAGCCATTGCCCGCCATCATTTGCATGAAAATGGGCAGAAGCGGCTAAAACAATATCAAAGAAAAATCCCGCATAGGCCAACTCTTTTAATAACCCCGATTTTTTGGAGAAGATGGCAACGACACCTAAACCTTTTGTTGTTGCAAGAGGATAAATCAGGTATGTGGAGTAACCCAATGATTTAAAAAATCCTTTTACCATTTCATATTGGGTGAAATAAAGAATGGCAGAAAAAAGAAAGATGCAACAAAATATAACCGTACATACCCAGTAAATTATCATAATTAGTTTCACGATTTATTTATTTGTTTAAAACATCTAAAGCTATTCGAAAAATAGCAGTTTCTACCCTGCGGTCTTATTCCCTAAGATTTTATTATATCCTGAAAATATTTTCTCATGAAGATTTATTGTGCCAGTTTTTTTGCAAACTTTCCTATCGTAAGACCCTGTACAATGATGGAAAACAAAACAATAATGTAAGTAATGGAAACAAACACTTCACTCATTTCCGAAACCGGGAGAGAAAGTGCCAGGGCGACAGAAATGCCTCCACGTAAGCCACCCCAAGTTAAAATTGGGATGGCATTTTTTTCAAAAACTTTTTTATGCCTCAGTATAAAAATTGGAATAGCAACAGAAACAAGCCTTGCAAGCAGTACGATTATTATGGCAACACAGCCTAACCAAAACAAATTAAAATTAAAATGAACAATAAGCATTTCAAAACCAATCAACATAAATAAAATTGCATTTAACACTTCATCAATCATTTCCCAAAACTTATCAATATAATCCCTTGTTGTTGCACTCATCACTTCATCTCTGATTTTATTGCCCGTTATGATACCTGCAACCACCATTGCCAGTGGACCACTGATATGCATATAGTCCGCAAGAAGATAACCGCCCATTACGATAGCCAGCGTTACCAATACTTCAATAACGTAATTGTCTATTGACCGTAAAATATAAAATCCAATGTAACCCAATAAACCGCCAAACAAAATACCGCCACCAGCTTCTTTTATAAATAACCAGCCAATTTGCAAAGCGGTTACATTTTCAATACCAACGTTTATGATTTCAAAAATGGTTATAAAAACTACTACAGCAACGCCGTCGTTAAATAAACTTTCTCCGCTTATTTTCATTTCTAAAGAGGGCGGGATTTTGGATTTTTTTAAAATTCCTAAAACTGCAATAGGGTCTGTCGGAGAAATTAATGCGCCAAACAGAAGGCAATAAATAAAGTCTATTGAATAGCCAAACCATTTTGAAACCACAAACAGTAAACTTGCCACAATAAAAGTAGAAAGTAAAACACCGATGGTTGAAAAAGTAATAATAGATGCGCTTTCTTTTTTTAATTTATTTATATCAATATGTATTGCACCGGCAAAAAGTAAAAAGCTAAGCATTACTTTCATTAACGCAGTATGAAAGTCAACAGCACTGATAAGATCTGTAGT
>JAYVVD010000266.1:0-4867 GCA_043787295.1 Ferruginibacter sp.
ATAGAAATTCTATTATTTAAAAAACGCAGCTCTGTCCCTACTTCAAACGTTTTTTGTTTTTCAGGTCTTAAATCAAGATTAGCATTGGTAAAATTATAAGTATAAGTAAAGGGTAAGTTTGTACTGCTAAAATTGTTTACAAAAAATCTTTGGTTAGAATAAGGGTCATTCAGTCTGGCGGTGCTCGCAAGCGATGCCCTTATTTTTGCGTAGGTTAAAATATTTCCTCTTTTTATTACTGGAAAAATATCTGACATTATTAAACTTAAACTTGCTCCCGGGTAATTATAATTTCTATTTTGCTTTGGTATGGGAGAAGCTGATTCGAAACGATGAGAGTATGTTAAAAATGCAAGGTTTTTATACCCTAAAGATACTTCACCAAAAAATGCTAATTCTCTAAAAATATTTACGTTAGGTAAGCCTTTATTGTTTTGTAGTAATCTCTTGCGGGAGATTGGTCTTGTTATAATGCTGTCATACGTATTCAAAAAATCGGAGGGTATAACGAACCCATATTTATACATATTGTTGTCAGTTTTTCCGATAGAGTCTACCAGATTGTTTCCAACAATAGCAAACTGTTGGGTTTCAAAATCCTGCCACACGGTACCTGTTAAAAGCCTGGTAGAAAAGTTCCCGAATTTCTTTTTTGCAGTTGCAGTTATAGTATGATTATAACCTTTGTATTGCCTGTAATAATTATCTAAACTACCGCCTAGTGCCTGAGCTAATTGAAATGACTGAGGATGTACAAAAACATACCCGTCATTCTTATAGTAATCATATCCAAACCTTCCATTTACAGAAAGCCAGGTTAAGGGATTGTAATCTATACCAACAGTGCTGACTATTCTGTTCAAAACATCGCCGCTCTTATTATATTTGGCACTCCAAAGTGGATTATCAAAATCAGAATTACGGTTTACATTAAAGAGCACATTTTTGTAACCAAGGTTGTTCTCAAAATTCCTAATATCATTGTTTGCCGGCCATTCGTATAATTCTACCAGATAACCACCGGCCCCACTTCCTGAAGCGGAACTTTTTAGTGGTCTGATGTTTTCAGCATTCGTAAAAGCAATTGAAGGGGTAATGGTGATTTTATTACCAATTTTAGTTGTATTAGCTATTTTAAAATTGTATTTTCTGTAAGTATTGTTTGGCACTACACCCCTGCTGTCGAATATTTGTCCTGTTGCTCTAAAAGCAACATTTTTGGTACCAATTTCTGCACTTATATTATGAGTTTGCGAAAATCCTGTCTGAAAAAAATGATGGAGATTATCATAAAATGTAGTCCCTGATAGCCAGCGTGGTCCAAAGGAAGTAAACGAACCTGTTGCAGTAGCAGAAGTAAAAGGAACATTGTTGCTTGTGCCCGGGCCATAGTCATTATTTACAACGCCAAATCTTGTCTCCTTCTGAAAGCGAAAACTGTTATCGTAAGAAATTAAAACTTTACCATTAGTACCTTTTGCTTTTTTAGTTGTGATAACAATTGCGCCGGAACTTGCCTGGCTGCCATACAATGCTGTAGCTTCCGGGCCTTTCAACACAGTCACGTTTTCAATATCGTTCGGATTTAAATCCGCAATTCGGTTTGTATTGTCATTGTTGCGGTTATTACCGTCAGAAGCAAGACCAATACCACTTCCACTCTGTGAATTAGAGTTAAGTGTCTGATTATCTAAAATAATTCCATCAACTACAAAGAGTGGTTGATTGGTTCCCGAAATTGTATTAAACCCTCTCAACACAATGCCTGCTGAAGCCCCTGCAACACCCGAAGTTGGTGTAACAGTTAACCCGGCAACCCTACCCTGCAAACCAGTTACAAAATTTTCCCGTTGGGTTTGCTGGATATCGCTCCCTTTAACTGTTTGCACAGAATATCCCAACTCACGGGCATTTCGTTTAATATCCATTGCTGTAACAATTTCTACATCTTCAAGTTTTATAGTTTCAGTGGCAAGCTTTACTGTAATATTATTTTCGCTGCCTAATTTTATAGTTTTAGAAGAATAACCTATGGAGGAAATAACAATTAAATCTCCAGGCTTTGCGGTAATAGTAAAATTTCCATTATTATCAGTATTAGCTCCTTTTCCTTTTGACAAAATTGTGGCACCTTCAATTGGGCTATTGGTTTTATCATCTAAAACTTTTCCTGTAATTTTTTGAGCGTTTATAATTAACGGAATTAAAAAAAATAGCAATAAAGCTAACTTTATTTTAAATTTTCTCATAACAAAACTGTTTTTTGGCTTCTTAAAATAATAAAACTTAAATGATATTCTTACTTATTTATGAAAAACAAAGTACAACTATTATCTATCATTTAACAAATTGTTTTATTTTATAATTTTCTAGAATCACTTGAAAAAAATTACGAATATTTAAGTAGATTATAGTAAATTATAAAATACACCAACTTTTTAATTGAGAAATAAAAAGTGATTAAAAAGAAAATAAAAACTCTTTTTCAGCTTTATAACCTGATTCATTTGAAATCTAATTTTAATCACAATTCATTGTAAATAGTTGATAGCCAGACAAACATTTACTAATATATAGGCTAAAAAAAACAATATTAGCTGCTTGTGCTATAAGTTTTTTTGGTAAAACCGATTAATTCCTTAGTTTTAACGTGAAGATTAGCTTCAAACCCATTATTACTAACCATAAACTTATTTAACATGGCAGGAAAATTAACAGCTTATTGCATGAAGACGAAGGAAAAAAATGTTGAAATGCAAGATGCAGTGATCACTAAAACATCCCGTGGTGGCTACATGGCTCAAGGTAACGACGGTAAAGGAAATAAAATGACAACTATGCTTGGCGAAGCAAGAGCTTTGGAAGCAGTAAAAGATGGTGTAGCTAAAAAAAGCTGGTAATACAAAAGATTTTAGATACAAGATTTTAGACACAAGAAAAGCAGTTCCATTTGGGCTGCTTTCCTTATTTACAAAAAGCGTGATTTTTTATAACAGGGCAGAATGAGTTATGAAAACTACTCTTTATTTGAATGCTATAACATTTACCTGAAAAAAATGCTACGGCAAAAACAGGCAGATTAATTGCCTAATCTTAATCCATTTTCTGGTAAGCCACAGCCTTCTCCAAAAATATATACATCCCCATCATAGTTTTCACATCTTCCACTACTAAAATTCCATTTTTACCAACCTGTTTCAGTTTGGCTTTATTGGTACCTTTTTGCAAAAACAACAATACTTTATTAAACGTTTCACTTTGAAAATAGGGCGACTCCGGATTGCTCACAAAAAAACACTTTAATATTTCCTTCTTTAAATACATTCTTTCAAACCCAAGCAACACCGCTAATTTGCGGCAGCGCACCGTTGTAAATAAATCTTCCACCTGTGCAGGTATGGGACCAAAACGATCCTGCATTTCTGCGTGAAAAGCAACCCGATCTTCTTCGGTATCGCAATTGTCCAATCTGCTGTAAAGCGATAATCTTTCTGTAATACTTTCTACATAACTATCTGGGATTAAAATTTCAAGATCAGTATCAATCGAACAGTCTTTTACAAAATCATCCTGTTGTTGTATCTCTTCTTTAAACAAATCTCTAAATTCATTCCGCTTTAATTCCTTTACAGCTTCTTCCAGTATTTTCTGGTACATTTCAAAACCAATTTCGGCTATAAAACCACTTTGCTCGCCACCAAGCATATTACCTGCTCCACGTATATCAAGATCACGCATGGCTATTTGAAATCCACTTCCCAGATCACTGTATTGTTCCAAAGTGCTTAATCGTTTTCTGCTGTCCGTAGGTAATGTACTCATGGGCGGTGCTAATAAATAACAGAATGCTTTTTTATTGCTTCTTCCAACACGACCACGCAACTGGTGCAAATCGCTCAACCCAAACTGGTGTGCATTGTTTACAATAATGGTATTTACGTTTGGAATATCTACCCCACTTTCTACAATATTGGTACACACCAATACATCGTATTTTTTATCCATAAAATCGAGGATGGTATCTTCTAATTGATCACCATCCATTTGCCCATGTGCAAATGCAATACTTACATCCGGACACAAACCTTGTATTAATCCTCTCATCTGTGCCAGATCTTTTACTCGGTTATGAATAAAGAAAACCTGTCCACCTCTTTCCACTTCATAATAAATAATATCTCTGATGGTATCTTCATTAAATACCTGCACTTCTGTTTGTATCGGTTGTCTGTTGGGAGGTGCAGTATTTATGATACTCAAATCTCTGGCACCCATCAAACTAAACTGTAACGTACGTGGAATGGGCGTTGCAGTAAGTGTGAGTGAATCTACTGTTGTTCTTAAAGTTTTTAATTTTTCCTTTGCGGCTACGCCAAATTTTTGTTCTTCATCAATAATCATGATGCCCAGGTTTTTAAACTGTGCATCTTTTCCAAGCAAAGAATGGGTGCCAATAATGATATCTATTTTCCCTTCTTTCAATTTTGCAAAAGTTTCTTTCCGTTGTTTAGCAGTTTTAAAACGGTTTACAAAATCTACAGTTACAGGAAAATCTTTTAAACGATCGCTAATGGTTTTAAAATGCTGGTAAGCAAGTATTGTTGTGGGTACAAGAATAGCTGCCTGCTTGCCATCGCATACAGATTTAAATGCAGCACGTATAGCAATTTCCGTTTTACCAAAACCTACATCGCCACACACCAACCTATCCATAGGGATGGGTTTTTCCATATCCCTTTTTACATCTTCACTTGCCTTTGCCTGGTCAGGCGTATCCTCATAAATAAAGCTGGCTTCCAATTCAGTCTGCATATAATTATCCGGACTGTGTGCAAATCCTTCCAGGCTTTTTCGCTGGGCATATAAT
>JAYVVD010000267.1:0-4428 GCA_043787295.1 Ferruginibacter sp.
TAGGCATAAATTTCTGTGCGGTTACAGGTATTTAGTATAAATAAACTTCTTATTCCCAAAGCCCTTGCTGCATTTAAAATAAATTCTTTTTCAGCATCATTTATATGAAACAAACTCCTTGTAGCTGCATCTGTTTTAAGATGGCTAATGCCACAAAGGAAAAACCTTGATAAAATATGTTCTGGATTTTGAAGCGAAAACAAGTTCATAATTGGATTACAAAGTTACTTCTGATAAAAGTTTTAAAGTCATCTGTTTGTCAGCATTGTGTAATTATTTAAACCCGGTACAACACATGATTTTAATTTTTTCTAAAAAGATAAAAATTACCGATTTCGGATTTCTTTAAGAACGCCATAACAAACTACTTTTGCATTGTATTTAAAAAGCGTATAGTATGGATATAAACTCAAAAAAAGTAATTTTGATAATGAACTTGGGCAGCCCTGAAAGCACATCAGTAAGAGATGTAAGGCGTTACCTAAATGAATTTTTAATGGATGAGCGGGTGATTGATATTCCAAAAATAGCCAGAACACTTTTAGTGAAAGGCATTATTGTACCCTTTAGAGCACCAAGCAGTGCAAAAGCTTATCGTTCCATATGGACAAAAGAAGGCTCGCCACTTATTACACTTACATACGAGTTACAGGCGGCATTACAGCAAAGCACTGATTATCCAATAGAAGTTTGCATGCGATATGGAAACCCAACGCCACAAATAACTTTTGAAAATATCAAAGCAAAATATCCCAATGTGGAGGAAGTAATTCTTTTTCCTTTATACCCACATTATGCTATGAGTAGTTATGAAACTGCAGTTGAATATGCAAAAGAAAAACATGAAAAAGGTAATTATCAATTTAGTCTTTCTGTAATAAATATTTTTTATGCAAACGAGGCATATATACACGCATTATCAGAAAGTATTGCCCCACATTTAGAAAAAGCCTATGATTTGCTTTTGTTTAGCTATCATGGAATTCCAGAAAGACATGTAAAAAAAACTGACCCCACAAAACAACATTGTTTAAAAATAGACAACTGTTGTAACGTGAATAGTATAGCTCATGAATACTGTTACCGACACCAGGTTTTTATGACATCCTCCTTGGTAGCTGCAGAATTGCAGTTGCAAAAAAATAAATATGCTACATCATTTCAAAGTAGGCTTGGCAGAGATGAATGGCTGAAACCTTACACTGCCGCACGGTTAAAAGAATTACCTAAAGAAGGTATTAAAAAAATTGTGGTTGTTTGTCCGGCATTTGTAAGCGATTGTTTGGAAACAATTGAAGAAATGGGCGAAGAAGGAAGAGCGTTTTTTATGGAAGCAGGGGGAGAAAGTTTTAAATTGATTCCATGCCTTAACACCGAACCGTTCTGGATAAAGGCAATGAATATTTTAATTGAAAATCACTTACAAAAAAAAGAAATTAATGTACCTGTATATTAAAGCACTTCACATCATTTTTATCGTAACATGGTTTAGTGGACTCTTTTATATCGTAAGACTTTTTATTTACAATGCAGAAGCAAATGAAAAACCGGAACCGGAAAAATCTATTTTAAAAACCCAGTATACAGTTATGATAAGGCGGCTGTGGTTGGGTATTACGTGGCCATCTGCTATTATTACTTTAATACTTGGCCCATTATTAATTTATATAAATCCTGCAATTTTAGATACCTGGTTGTGGATAAAGATAGGGTTTGTAGTTGGGCTTTACTTGTATCATTTTAGTTTGCATGCGCTTTACCTTCAACAAAAAAGAAATTATTTTAAATATAATTCTCAGCAATTAAGAATATGGAATGAAGTAGCCACCCTTTTTTTAATATGTATTGTTATGCTCGTGGTAGTAAGACAAGGACTTAGCGCCCTGTGGGGCTTGCTGGGATTATTTTTATTTGTATTAATATTAATGAGTGGAATAAAAATTTATAAACTGGTTAGAAATAAAAGTAACTCACAGTGAATACGTTTGTCGCTTCTCGTTTGGTTTCTACAAATTATAACTCTTATTGATAGTGGAATATTTACAAAGTTCCGATAGCTTTTAAAAATTTTGAATTTATTCGAAATTAAAAATGATTCAACATTTTACCATTGAACCATTTTTTAGACATATTAAATCGTATAACAATTTTACTGCCTGCATTTACATTTTCAGATTTTCAAATTTGCCCATTTTCAATTTACACTGCTACATTAAAATCTCTCAACGCATCATTCAAACTTGTTTTTAAATCGGTGCTTGGCTTGCGTTTACCAATAATTAAAGCACAAGGCACATTGTAATCGCCGGCAGGAAAATTTTTTGTGTACGAACCAGGTATCACTACACTTCTTTCCGGCACCAAACCTTTTGTTTCTATGGGTTCTGTTCCGGTAACATCTATAATTTTCGTTGATTGGGTAAGTACCACATTGGCACCAAGCACGGCTTCCTTTTGTACACGTACACCTTCCACTACAATGCAGCGGCTACCAATAAAACACCCATCTTCAATTATTACAGGGCTAGCTTGCAAAGGCTCAAGTACACCGCCAATACCAACGCCACCACTAAGGTGTACGTTTTTACCTATCTGTGCGCAACTACCAACTGTCGCCCATGTATCTACCATTGTACCTTCATCTACAAAAGCGCCAATATTTACATAAGATGGCATAAGCACAACGTTTTTTGCAAGGTATGCTCCATAGCGAGCAACCGCATGCGGAACTGCACGAACACCCAAACTTTTATAATCGCTTTTCAATTTCATTTTATCGTAAAACTCAAATGGCGGTAATACAAAAGTTTCCATTTGTTGTATGCCGAAATATAAAAGTATGGCTTGTTTTACCCACTCATTTACCTGCCAGTTTTCGCCAACCGGTTCTGCAGTTCTTAATCTCCCTTTATCTACTTCTTCTATAACATCTCTTATAGCTTGTATATATTTTTCATCTTTTAATAATTCACGGTTTGCCCAAACGGCCTCAATTAAATTTTGCATATTGGTAATTTTATTTTTTGCAAAAATAATGAATTGCAGCTCCCGCTATTAACTTGATAAAATAATAAAAATATTTGCAGCCAGTTGTTAAGCGAAAGGATTTATTTACATTTAATGTTTAGCTCTATATTTGATAAAATAACTTAAACAAAGGATAAGAATTTTTAATGACTGAAGTTAAAAACATATTGATAAGATTACCGAATTGGTTGGGAGATATGGTGATGGCAACAGCTTTAGTTGAAGCAGTTAAAAGGTATTATCCAAATGCCGAAGTAGATTTAATAGCAAAACAGGGAATAGATTTTTTGTTGGAATATTTTCCGGCTTATAACAAAAGAATTGTTTTTTCTAAACATGAATATGAGGGGCTAAAAGGTGCCCGTGCATTTGGTAAAAAAATAAGAGAGGAGAAAAAATATGATCTTTTTTTCTGTCTGCCAGATTCTCTTTCTGCTGCAACGATGGGTGTCGCTATCAATGCCAGAAAAAGTATTGGATTTAAAAAAAATGTAAGGTTTCTTTTGTTGACAAATATTTACAAAAAAAATAAAAAATTACACCGGGTTGAAGAATATGTTGATTTATTGTCGCAATTTTTAAAAAAGAAAATTGATGTTCCTCCTGTTTCTTTAAGTACTGATAAAAATAAATTTTTAAATACACTTATAATAAATATTAATTCAGAGGCATTGTCCCGAAGATTACCAAAGGAAAAAGCAATCAGCATTATTAATACAATTAGAAAAAATATACCCAATGAAATTATACTTGTTGGAAGCCCTGCGGAATCGCAATTTGTAAATGACGTTTATGAAATGCTGGATGATAAAAACAATATTTCAAATTTTGCAGGACAAACTTCCCTACCTCAACTTGTAAGTTTATTTGCATCATGCAAAGCTGTATTGAGTACAGACAGTGGTCCTGCACATGTGAGCAATGCACTTGGTAAAAATACAATTGTTCTTTTTGGCGCAGGCAATGAATTTAATACAGCTCCATACAATAAAGACTTTTGCACAGTAATAAGATTAGGTAAATTAGCCTGTGAGCCCTGTGTAAATAACATCTGCGAATTGTATGGTATCCCTGAATGCCTTTTACAATTGGATGAGTATATTATTGTAGAAAAATTACAAAAAGTTTTAGCTAAATGAATTTTGAAAATGATATTAAGGAATGTGTAAAAGTTTTAAAAGCCGGTGGAATTATCCTTTATCCTACAGATACGATTTGGGGACTTGGCTGCGATGCAACAAATGAAAGATCTGTTGCAAAAATATTTGAGCTTAAAAAAAGGGAAGAACAAAAGAGCATGATTATTTTTCTTTCGCAAATAGATGATATAAAAAACTACAGCAAAACCCCATCCGCTAAAATAAAACAATTGCTTTCAAAAAATGAAAAACCACTCACAAT
>JAYVVD010000268.1:0-3561 GCA_043787295.1 Ferruginibacter sp.
ACAAGAGGAATGCAATTGGTTTTGAACAATAATATTTTTTTTGAATTTGTACCTTTTGATGAAAAAAATTTTGATACAGATGGAAATATGTTTGAAAAACCAGAAGTATTTATGATTCATGAAATTGAAGAAGATAAAGATTATGCCATTTTAATAAGTACCAATGCAGGCACATGGCGCTACGCTATTGGAGATACTGTAAAACTTATTGATAGAGAAAGAAACGAAATAATTATAACGGGACGCACAAAACATTTTTTAAGTTTGGTAGGCGAGCATTTAAGTGTAGATAATATGAACAATGCAATAGAACTTGCATCAGAGGAAATGAATGTAAGCATTCCTGAATTCACAGTGGCAGGTGTACTTCACGGAAATTTCTTTGCTCATGAATGGTATATTGCAACAGATGATAAAGTAGACCCGGTAAAATTTGCTGCCTTACTTGATGAGAAAATAAAAGACCTTAATGATGATTACGAAGTGGAAAGAATGCATGCTCTAAAGGCCGTAACTGTAAATGTGCTACCAGAAAATGTTTTTATGGATTTTCTAAAATCAAAAGGTAAACTTGGTGGACAACACAAATTTCCACGTGTACTAAAAGGTAAATTGCTGGAAGAATGGAAACTCTTCATAAATAAAAAAATATAGTCATTTCTACCATTATAAACTTAAAAATTATAAATGACTGAAGCTATTATAGCGGGATTATTATTAGGGTTGGCACTGGTATTTTCGGTAGGACCGGTAATTTTTACAATTATAAAACTTCGCATTAATTACGGCCTCAGCAGTGCTTTTTATTTTATTTCTGGAGTGTGGCTAAGTGATATTTTTTTGGTGATTACTGCCAATGCTACAAGCGCTATGCTGGAAAGCCTTACTGTATATAAATTACAGATAGGCACCACCGGTGGAATATTTTTAATAGGATTGGGATTATATTATTTGTTTTTAAAAAAATACCATTCAAAGAAAGAAATGGATGAAGGCGTTACCATCGCAAACTCTACACACGCCAGACTTTTTATAACCGGTTTTTTAATTAATACGCTCAACCCCGGTGTAATTGCGCTTTGGCTTGCTGCCGCCACAAAATCAATCAGCAGTACTTTGCAGGAAAAGATCGTAACATTTTCTATATGCCTGAGTATGAATATTGCTGCAGATTTTTTTAAAATAAACCTTGCAGGTAAATTAAGAAATAAACTGAACGACAAAAATATTTCTATCGTAAACAAAATATCAGGAGCTATGTTTGTAGCATTTGGCATTGCACTTATTGCCGGTGTTTGGTATTCTAAATTTAAACCTGCATAAAATTATGCGTACTCTTATTTTTATAATATTGTGTTCCATATCTGGCACTATAAAAGCACAATCAGCCGATTTTATAATTTTAAAAAAGAAAAACAAAACTGTAAAGATTTTTTACAAAGGTTCTAACATTGAATTTGTAACTACCGGCGGCGCTTATAGAAATGCACTGATTAATGATATAAAAAATGACAGTATTTTTTTACAGGAATTTCTAATATCAAGAAGACCAACCACTCTTGGCTTTTTTGTAATAGATACTTTAGGCAGTTTTAGGTTTGCTTATAATTACAAACAAATTCAACATTTTGGGCAAGAGAATAAAAAATTTAATATAGGGGGAAGCGGTGCTGCACTGCTGGGTGGTGGCATTGTGCTTACACTTGCCTCAGGAGTAGTTTATCTTGTCGACAATAAAAATTTTAGCCCTACGTTATTGGCTGCCGGATCAGGTCTTGCGGCTGTAGGTTATTTTATGAGCAAAGGTTCAAATAAAGGAATTACTATTGGCAAAAAACATTACCGGCTTAAATATATGAGTACAAATGTTTTTAAAAAATGAATAAAAAGATTAAAAAAAACTGGTGGCATAAAGCAATAAAGGTTTTTTTATGGCTGTTTATTTCTCAGTTTTTATATATTATTATACTACGCTGGGTTAACCCACCATTTACCATTACTCAACTTGTTAGTTTAATAAAAGGCAACGGTCTTAAAAGAGATTATGTATCTTTTAGTTTAATCAACAGCTCAGCAAAATTGGCGGTAATGGCTGGAGAAGATCAACTTTTTCCTGACCATAATGGCTTTGATGTAAAAGCCATCAAACTTGCCGTTAAATACAATAAAAAACATCCAACAAAAATTAGAGGCGCAAGTACCATTAGCCAGCAGGTTGCAAAAAATGTTTTTTTGTGGCAGGGCGGTGGCTTTTTTAGAAAAGGGCTGGAAGTTTATTTTACTTTTATGATTGAGACATTCTGGAGTAAAAAAAGAATTTTACACATGTACCTAAATGTTGCAGAAATGGGTAAAGGTATTTTTGGAATACAGGCAGCAGCAATAAATTTTTTTAATAAAGATGCCATTTCACTAAGCCGAAATGAATCCGCACAAATAGCAGCCTCAATGCCTAACCCCAAAGTATATACTGTAAAACCCCTTACCAGATATGTATCTTCTCGTGCAAATAATATTGTAAGACAGATGAATAATTTAGAAACTGATCCCGATATTAAGGAATTGATAAAATAAAATAACCATTTTTGATGAGCCAAATAAGGTTTTTATTCGGCTCATGATTTATGTATTTTATGAGCCGAATAAATTGTATATTCGGCTCATGATACGGTTTAACTGGGAACAAAAAGACTGGCCAAACTTTACTTATTCGCTTACGAATGTAGAAAAGAAATTAAGTGCCTTTATAGAAATGGTTGGTCATAATTCCGGTATGTTGAAGGGTATTCCCGAAGATATTAAAACAGAAGCATTAATAGATTTGATGGTAGCCGAAGCTATAAAAACATCTGAAATAGAAGGTGAATTTTTTAGCAGGGCGGATGTAATGTCCTCCATAAAAAAAAACTTGGTTTTATAAAAGATAAAGTAAAAATAAAGGACAAAAATGCACAAGGAATTGGAAAATTAATAGTGGATGTTCGGCAAACTTTTAAAGAAAAGCTTCATAGAAAAAAACTCTTTGAATGGCATACTATGGTAATGGGTAGCAATAAAAGTGTAAGAATTGGCGCATGGCGTTCGCACGAAGAACCAATGCAGGTGGTCTCTGGCGCATTAGGAAAAATGAAAGTACATTTTGAAGCTCCGCCTTCTAAAATTATTTCAAAAGAAATGGATCGGTTTATAAAATGGTTCAATGAATCTGCACCCGGAGCAAAAAATGAAATTCCACAATCCCCATTGCGTGCAGCTATTGCACATCTTTATTTTGAATCATTGCATCCCTTTGAAGATGGCAACGGAAGAGTTGGAAGGGCAATAGCTGAAAAAGCATTATCGCAGGGAATAAACAGACCTGTAATGCTCAGTTTATCGAGAACCATTGAAGCAAATAGGAAAGACTATTACAAAGCACTCGAAAATGGTCAGCGTAATAATGAAATAACGGAATGGGTTAATTATTTTATTCAAACAGTTTTAGATGCGCAGATAGAAGCTGGAGAACAGATAAATTTCACCTTAAAAAAAGTACAGTTTTTTGATCGGTTTAAACTGAAA
>JAYVVD010000269.1:0-2825 GCA_043787295.1 Ferruginibacter sp.
AGGCAAACTTTCAATATCGCCAACGGTACCGCCAAGTTCGGTGATTACAATATCGTAATTATCGCTTTCACCAAGCAACAACATTCTGCGCTTTATTTCATCAGTAACATGCGGCACCACCTGCACCGTTTTACCGAGGTACTCCCCCTCTCTTTCTCTGTTAATTACCGTTTGATAAATACGCCCTGTAGTTACATTATTAGCCTGCGACGTTGGTGCATTTAAAAAGCGTTCATAATGCCCCAAATCAAGATCGGTTTCTGCGCCATCATCGGTTACAAAACATTCACCGTGCTCGTATGGGTTTAAGGTGCCGGGGTCTACATTAAGATACGGATCAAACTTTTGAATAGTAACTTTAAGCCCTCGGCTTTGCAACAATTTTGCAAGCGATGCAGCTATAATGCCTTTACCCAATGATGAAGTAACACCACCTGTTACGAAGATAAATTTTGCCATTTTAAATACTGTTAAGCACAGAAATTTGAATATTGAGATTGTTTCTTAATAATCATGCGGCTCTGCACTTGTTTCTTTCGTAAAAAAATCTTGTGTTTGTAATACTGTGTGGACCTACACTGGAAAACAGGAGATATAAAAATCTGGAGGTCAGGTAAAGATAAAGTAAATGTTTAAGAGCTGGAAATTATGAGTGGAAAAAGTTGAAAATATTACAAAATTGAATTTTATTTTGATTAGCTAATGCAGAAATAAAGCATTGGCCTGTTTATCTTATAAAAATAAACCCTTTTGAAAGTTTATGTGCCCGAGTTTCGTTACAACCAAATACAGCGAGGACATATTGTACTGGTAACACGCTACTTTATGAAACGATTCGTGCATAAAAACCGGTAGCTACATTTGATATCCGCAACAAGATGCGATTGCATGAGCTAACTTAAAATAGGATTTTGAAGTTGGAATATGGAACTAAACAATTACAGAAAATACAGTTGGAAATTTTTTATGATAAGATTTTATAATTATCTTCAAAAATAAATTACCAATAACATTAGCTTTCAAATAATATGGGACTGAGAGAGGGCCATGCCGTGGACAGTCTGCTAAAAAATATGCCAATAACGTATAAATTTATACAGCACCGTGGACAAGCCAGAATACTGCTGCTATTTGCTTATGACGCAAACAAAGCAGCGAGACTGAAAGAAAATACTGATGCTAGGTGGAGCAAAACCCACAATGGATGGCATATTGCTGATACCACTGCAAACCGCATTGCATTTAAGCTTGTTACGCAACCCCCAGTTGTGAATGTTGCCAACAGCAGTTTAACCCTAATGCCCAAAAAAAATATTGTATTGCCAAGCGCAAACCAACTTTTACCTATAATAAAAACAACCCTATTTGCAGAAGCAAACGGTGATCAAAGAATTGAATTGCTATTTAATAAAAACCAGTTTATACAACAAGCTATAAAAAAAGTAAAGGGTGTAAAATGGAACAGTGTAAAAGCCTGCTGGCACATAGCTTGCACAAAACGTAGCTTTGATGAACTGTGCATTCTAACAGACGGTATTGCAATAGTTGATAAAAAAATATTGAAGGCACAGCTAAATAAAATAAAACTGCTGCAAAATACTGCTGTGCTTAAAAAAACTGGTGTGCCAAAAAGTGTCGGGCTGTTGCACACTGTGAGCCATTATAATTTGCACTTGCTAAATACTGCTATGGAGCATTTGCAGCTAAAAGGTTACAGCACATCTACCCAAAAAACGTACAGAAATGAAATTGCGGTATTTTTACAGACGCTTAAAAATACGAAAGCAGATGGACTTGAAGCAGGAGATATAAAAAGGTATATACATGACTGCATACACAAACAGCAGCTAAGCGAAAATACCATACACAGCAAGCTAAATGCTTTAAAATTTTTATATGAACAAGTGTTGGGGCATGAACGTTTTTTTGTTGAAATACCCCGACCCAAAAAACACCTGCAACTACCAAAAGTACTTGGGGAAGAAGAACTGCGGAGACTTTTTGCTTCACCAAAAAACCTTAAACACAAAGCCATACTTTTTGTAGCTTACAGTGCGGGCCTGCGTGTGAGCGAAGTGATAAACCTGCGCCTGCAAGATATAGACAGGGAACGTAAGCAATTGTTTATACATTGTAGCAAGGGCAAAAAAGACCGTTATGTACGGCTAAGCCCGATGGTGCTTGATGTGCTGGAACAATATTACAAAATGAGTGAGGTGAAGCCGATGAATTATGTGTTTGAAGGAACGGAAAAAGGCAAGCCTTACACCAGCAGAAGTGCACAACAGATTTTTACAGATGCAAAGAACAAGGCGGGGATATTGAAATCGCTTAGTTTCCACAACCTGCGGCACAGTTTTGCCACGCATTTGCTGGAAAAGGGAGTGGATGTATTGTTTATAAAAGAGATACTTGGTCATTTTAATATAGAGACAACGCAACGATACCTGCATGTAAAGAAGGAGTTTTTGATAAATATAGAAAGCCCTTTAGATGACTTGTATAGAGACAAACCTAACACATAAGACAATAATTTTATACAGTGTTTAATTTGGTGAGTATAAATTGATTAATGCCTGTAAAATAAAATTGTTTGACAATTAAATATGCTGAATAGACAATACAAAATTACTGTGGTTAAGAAGGTGATAGCGAGGGAATTGAAAATTGGGAATATTGGGGAGTTTCGCATAATATTGTGTAATGTGCAAGCGGTGCGACCGTTCCTAAATGGGCAGACCTTTGACATTCATTATTCGTTTTCCAAAGTGTTTTAATTCGCCAACGCTTCTTTGCTGACACACATTTTAGCACATTTGCAGGCA
>JAYVVD010000270.1:0-2797 GCA_043787295.1 Ferruginibacter sp.
CTTTCCGAATCCGTACTGTGAAATATATAACGGGTAATTATCGGAGTAGAATAAATCCACAAAGAAAATAAAGCCAGCCATGTAAAGAACTGAACTACAAATAAAGGAAGTAAAGATTTTATAATGCGAATCATAATGATAAATGTATTTACTTTTCATTCACTAGTCTGCATTTCTGCACTAAATCAATAAAAATATCCGCTAACATAACTAATGGGGATACAGTTTAATCAGCGTTATTACTTACACCTGTAATGGTGGCAAAAGGAACAGAAAAGTAAAAAATATTTTGAGAGATGAGATTTTATTCTAATGTAATGCGGAATGAAAATGCTGGGATTGTGAAATATTTTTCGTGTACTAATAACAGAAGAGAATGAATATTTATAATTCTTTTATTGATTTTAAAACCTTGTTGCTTACAAGCTCGTAAATGTTTTTTTAAAACCTTAACATTATAAAAATGAAAAAAGTAAATATTTCAATAACATTAATTTTTGTATTAGCTTCTTTTATAAGCTTTGCTCAGTCAGATTCTAAAGTAATTGTATATCGCAAAGGGTCTATTTATGGAGGTCTTGCAAAGTACAAAGTAATTGTAGATGGTAAAGAAATGGAACCACTAAAAGGAAAGAGTGCTTATGAATTTAACCTTGCTCCGGGTTCTCATACTATCTCTCCAAAACAAAGCAAAAGAGCTATTACTTTTACAACTATAGCAGGTAAAAATTATGCTGTAAAATACCGTACTATGTTAGGCTTATTTGGTGCAAGGCCAAGGCTAAAAGTAATGACAATTGCAGAAGCTAAAGAAGATGCAAAAGTTGTTAGAGAGAAATTTAGTACAGTAATGTAATTAAATAAATTATTGTTAATGCATGGTCATGTGTAATTCATAACAATTTTTTTTAGAGGGTTTTTAATTAAACTAAAATGTTCGTGACCCACAAGAACAACTATAAATAATTGAAATAGACAAATAAAATGGAAGCAACAAGCAAGGAAATTGCTAAGCTATCAGCCAATATTCAATATGTCATTATTGGCGAAAAAAATAGTAAAAGAAAACCCTTCAAATAGCATGAAGGGTTTTCTTTTTATTTAATTGTACTAATTTTTTTTATTGCTTTTAAAGCGTTTATCGGGTGTGCCATCTTTTTTTAAAGGAACATCTGTAGCATTTTTATACCGCTTATCAGGCGTACCATCTTTTTTAAGAACTACTTTGCTGGTTGTTGCTGCAGGTTTAGCAGCAACGGTAGTAGTTTTTGTCATAGTTACAACTTTAGCGGCTGGAACTGGTTTTGCTGTAACAACCTTCATTTTGGTTTGTGTTGTTTTTGCAGGAGTCTTTTTTACAGCTTGCGCCATAGTTACGGCGTTAAATAAAAATAATGCAATGAAACCTGTTAGAATTTTTTTCATGTTTGTTTTTGTTTTAAAAATGATTATACAATTTAATATTTAAGTTTCATTAAAATATAATTTAAATTAATAATTAACAATTTTATTTCTAATTTAAATTTTTCTCACCTAAGTAGCAATGATGAGCAGGTTTTTGTATTGGCTTTCTATGTAATATCAAATCACTATTACAAAATACCTTTCAACAAAGCTAAACTGCCCAGAGATTGCGGCAGAAGAAGCAATGTATGCAGCTTTTTAGCAGCATACGGTACAGCGATTAAGGTCGGACAACTGCTCCACAATACTATAAAAAATAAAAACCCATAATACGATTACGGGCTTTCAGATGTTGCAAAATTATTAAAGGTAATTACCAGTCTACCTGATTGGTAATTTCATTTTTTACATTTGGATAGATTTTCCGGTATAGGTCTTCCAACACATCTTCTCTGCGGGGACTGTTGTAATTATTATTGTTTATGGCAGCCCAGTCGTTGCTGCTAAGTGCTCGTCTGTCGCCGCTAAAGCTGCCGCTTTCTTGCTGCCAGCGGTAATTGTTGCTAAAGGTTCGGTAACTGATTGTGCGGTTTGTTTTTATATCTCTAATGTTCATTTCCATTGCAGCGCTTGCATCAAAACTTTGGCGGCTAAGATTAATCGTTGCATAAACAGTTCTGTAAATTGGCTTGCCAGATGTGTCTCTACCATCCTGTACATTAGCGCTTACTTGCCGTTGGTAATTGTAAGTAATTGGGTAGGGAATGCTCATGTCTCTTAAACGTAAATCAACAACCCAATCAGGCTTCACATTATCTCTGCGTGCATCCCAATCAGTAAAAAACCTTGCTGCATAACGGTTGTAGCCATTATTGTTTTGGAGTTCTCTTACAAGGCTTTCCTGAAAATACTGGTTACTATAGTTGTAACCGGAATTGCCCCAACCGCTGTTGAAAAAGTAAGAGTTATCTTCTACCCGGTTGATGACAATATTTACAATGGCAGATTCATAAGCTTGCTGCATTTTTATTTTGCTGTCTTTATAGCCGGGTACATATTTATCTGTTCGCTTAAATAATGTGTAAGCTCGTTTTGCATCGTCACGGTTTTGTTGGGCTAAATAATTTTCTGCTGCCCTGTAAGTTGCCTCTGCTGCTGCTTGTTTTGTTTCCAGCAATTCAGTACCAAAAGATTGAGGATTAATAATTTTAAAAGCTGCAGTGTTGTTCAAAATAGCCTTATAAGCATTTTGCAAAGCTTCATATTCTTTAATGAGTAAATCAAAACGGTTTATGTCTTTGCTGCTGTTGTAGTTTTTTATTTTTGCAAGGTGATCCAATTTTATGTTGCTGTATAAAATTGGAATTGCTGATAGGGCATTGCCATCATTTTT
>JAYVVD010000271.1:0-2837 GCA_043787295.1 Ferruginibacter sp.
ATTTCAATCAAAATTTAGAGATACAAACTTTTGTTTATTTGTACACTGCGAAAATTAATATTTATTTTTTAGAAGGAAATTTTACAAAAGGCCTTTTACTTGTTCCTATTATTGATGAAAAATTAAAAGAATACGCACAATATATAGATACGCACCGGGTACTTGTTTTTTATTATAAAATAGCAAGTATGTACTTTGGTTCTGGTAACAATGATGAGGCAATCGTTTACTTAAATAAAATTATACAGTTAAAAGTAGGACAGTTGCGAACGGATATACAATGTTTTGCTCGGCTGCTTCACTTAATTGCACACTTTGAGTTAGGAAATATGGGGCTTGTTGAATATCTTATAAAATCAGTCTATCGTTTCTTAGCGAAAATGGAAAATCTCGATGCTGTACTTTCTGAAATATTTTCTTTTTTAAGAAAATCATTATTATCTAAACCAAAAGATTTAAAAAGTTTATTTGTTGAATTGAATGCGAATCTTCAAAAAACATCAGCTGATAAATATAGCCGCCGCTCGTATCAGTATCTTGATATTTTAAGCTGGCTTCAAAGTAAAATTGAAAATGAACCTGTGCAGGATATTGTTCGGCGAAAATTTCTTACAAATGATAAGGAAGAGTATAATTAGTAAACTTGTAATTTTTCTTAATTTCTATGCTCTTATTTCAATTTTTTCTTTTACTTTTGCAGCCCCAAACAGTTCTTTTGAATAATCCCTGCACTTGTGTTGGGATTGGGAGTATCGCCATAAGGCGGTACGTTATCACCAAAAAAAATAAAATATGGCTAAAGAAATTACAGGCTATGTAAAACTCCAATGTAAAGGAGGACAAGCCAACCCTGCACCGCCAATTGGGCCTGCATTGGGTTCTAAGGGTGTAAACATTATGGAGTTCTGCAAACAGTTTAATGCAAGAACACAAGACAAACCTGGAAAAATACTACCAGTGCTCATTACCATTTTTGGTGACAAATCTTTCGAATTCGTTATCAAAACAGCACCTGCACCGGTTCAATTAATGGAAGCAGCTAAAATTACTAGCGGTTCTAAAGAGCCAAATCGTGTAAAGGTTGGTAAAGTTACCTGGGCTCAGGTAGAAGAAATTGCAAAAGACAAAATGCCTGATCTTAATGCTTTTACGCTTAACAGTGCTATGAGTATGGTTGCAGGAACTGCCCGTAGTATGGGTTTAACAGTAGAAGGTAAAGCACCTTGGGAAAATTAATTGTCAACCAAAAAACTTTTTAAAAAATGATTACTAAAAAAAGAAAATTAGCAAATGCTAAGGTTGACGCTAATAAGGTCTATACCCTAAAAGAAGCATCAGCTTTAGTAAAAGATATTAATACAACAAAATTTGACAGTTCTGTAGATTTACATGTACGTTTAGGAGTAGATCCTAAAAAAGCTGATCAGGCCATTCGTGGTACAGTTTCTTTACCACATGGTACAGGTAAAACAAAATCTGTTTTGGTACTTTGTACACCTGACAAGGAAGCAGAAGCTACAGCAGCCGGTGCCGATTTCGTTGGGTTAGATGAATTTATTGCTAAAATTGAAGGCGGTTGGACAGATGTTGATGTTATCGTAGCCACTCCATCAGTGATGCCTAAAATGGGTAAACTTGGTAAAGTGCTAGGACCACGCAATCTTATGCCAAATCCTAAAACTGGTACTGTAACAAATGACGTTGCAGGTGCAGTAAAAGATTTGAAAGGAGGTAAAATTGCATTCAAAGTTGATAAAGCCGGAATTATTCATGCTTCTATTGGTCGTGTAAGTTTTGCTCCTGAAAAACTGGTTGAAAATTCCATGGAATTTATCAATGCGCTTATTAAATTAAAACCAGCTACTTCTAAAGGAACTTATCTTAAAGGCGTTAGCATGGCAAGCTCAATGAGCCCAGGCATTTTGGTTGATACTAAATCTGTTCAAAACTAAAACCTCACCCGTCCTCTCCAAAGGAGAGGTGAAGGAATAAAAATAATTGAAATGACAAAACAAGAAAAAAATGATGTGATAGAAGTGCTGAAGGGCAAGTTCTCTCAATACAGCAACTTTTACATTACAGATACCGAAAGTCTGTCTGTAGCACAAATAACTACACTTCGTAGCCATTGCTTTGATAAGCAGGTAGAAATGAAAGTGGCAAAAAATACCCTTATTAAAAAAGCATTAGAGAGTATAGATGCTGAAAAATATGCAGGTGTATTTGATTCTTTGCATAAAGTAACTGCGTTAATGTTCAGCGAAAATCCAAAAGATCCGGCTGTTATACTTGCAGGTTTCCGTAAGGCAAATAACAACGAAAAACCTTTATTGAAAGCTGCTTTTATTAATGGAGATGTTTTTACAGGTGATAACCAGTTAAAAGCACTTACAATGATAAAAACCAAGAACGAGCTTATCGGTGAAGTAATTGGTTTATTGCAAGCGCCAATTCAACGTGTATTGGGTGCTTTGCAAAATAAAGACGCAGCTAAAGAAGTAGTAGCAGAAGAAGCGTCTGCTGCAACTGAAGCTCCTGTGGAAACAACACCAACCGAAGTTGCAGCACCGGCAGCAGAAGCAACTACACCAGAAGCATCAACTGCGGAAACCCCTGCAACCGAGGCATCGTCTGAAGAAAAGCCCGCAACTCCGGAAGCATAATTTAAATAAATAATTACCTGGCTGATGGTTATAAAAGGCAAATAATTTTTTTTAAAACACTCCGTCGGATCCGCAAAACGGATATGAAGCCGGAAAAAAACAAAACATCATGGCAGACATTAAAGCAATTGCTGAAAGTTTAGTAAACTTAACAGTAAAACAAGTACAGGATTT
>JAYVVD010000272.1:0-9664 GCA_043787295.1 Ferruginibacter sp.
AAATTCCCTTACTGTATTTGTAAAATATTTGAAACACTTTAATAAAAACTTTTTTAAAATGTCTTCAAAATATCATTTATAATTTTAAGGTGGTGGTTCGTATGTATTGCAAGAAACTTAATTGTTTCTTTGAGGTTGAGTTTCCCAAAATAAGGATGTGGAAAATGATGGTGCTTTTGCAGGTTAGCCAAAGCTTTTATTTTGGCAATAGCCTTTTCTAACTGTGGTATTAAATTTTCAGGCAAGTCCCCCACCATTGGCTGTACTATTTTGGGAGCTTTGGCTCTGCCTCTGGGTATTTTATTAAGCGTGAAAACGAGCCATTTATTCCAGTTAAAATTACTTTTATAGAGTGCAGGGTTTGAGTTTTCCAATGCCGTAATAATGGTTACAAATACCAGCAGACTGTGTTCTACATGCCAACCCACATTTGCGGCTGATACAGTTGTTTGCAGTTTTGCATAATCTGGAATATGCCTTTCAAGTTCCTTCACCTTTTTCAATAATTTTTCCATAAATTTTTTACGGTTTTAGCTATGCAGCAATTTAATGCTTCTGCAATTTAAAAGCAATTATTTAGCTGCTCACCTTACAACACACGCACTAATTTTCAAAAGGTTATTTTTGCCTCATGAAAAGTATTGTACTCAATAAGAATATCAGCCGCCGGGTGGAGAACGGCCATCCATGGATATTTGCTAATGAAGTAAACACAGGGAAAGAGAAAGATACAGCGGCAGCGCCGGGGGAAATTGTAGATGTGTACACGTTTGATAAAATATTTATTGGCAGAGGATATTACAATCCACAATCGCAGATTTCGATACGCCTCTTAACACGGGATAAAAACGAAACCATCAACGATGCTTTTTTTTACAAGAAAATAAAAGATGCTTGGGCATACCGCCAAAAGATTGGGTATGCAGAAAACTGCAGACTTATTTTTGGTGAGGCAGATGATATTCCACAACTGATTATTGACAAGTTTAATGACTATTTTGTAATACAAACGCTTGCTTTGGGTATTGATGTGTGGAAGCCTTCCATCGTTAAAGCCTTGAATGAAATTTTTACGCCAAAAGGCATTTACGAACGCAACGATGTGCCGGTAAGAGAACTCGAAGGAATGGCGCAGCACAAGGGTTTTCTTTCAGCGCCGTTTGATACTGATATCATCATCAACGAAAAGTCTTTTGATGATAAAACATCCGCTATAAAAATGCATATTGATATTGCCAACGGACAAAAAACTGGGTATTTTTTAGATCAGCAGGATAACCGCTCTGCTATTCGCAATATTGTAAAAGATGCCGATGTGCTTGGTGCGTTTTGTTACACAGGTTCTTTTGAAATAAGCGCTGCACACTTTGGTGCTAAGTCTGTTTTAGGTTTGGATATCTCCCAAAGTGCCATTGATATGTGCAACAAAAATGCAGCATTAAACGGTCTGGAAAATATTTGTACATTTAAGTGTGTAAATGCCTTTGATGTTTTGAAAACTATGTCAAAAGAGGAAAGGCGGTGGGACGTTGTAATGCTTGACCCGCCTTCGTTTGCAAAAAGCCGCAGCAGTATTGATAAGGCAGTTGCCGGTTACAAAGAAATTAATTTGCGTGGTATTAAACTTGTAAAACCAGGTGGTTTTTTGGTTTCCTCCAGCTGTACAAATCTGGTACAGCCAGAAATGTTTTACGATATTATTCTGATGGCTGCAAAAGATGCAAAAAGAAGGATACGCCAGGTTGTATTCAACGCTCAGTCAGCCGACCATCCCATTATAAGTGGGCAGGAAAACACGCACTACTTAAAGTTTTTAATTGTGCAGGTTTTGTAGTTAGTTGTGAATGGAGGAAACTGGTGAAGGCATAAGTTGTAAAAGAAAAGCATTGACACATATATTAATTGAGAAAAGAGGACTGCCTGAGGGTAGCCTTTTTTCGTTAATGACTTTTATATTGAGTGTATACAAAATGGTGGGCATGTACTGAACTTGCGGGCATTTTTCACTAAAATATTATATCTTCATTCAATCATTAATAACCCAAAACACAAACCTTGAACGCAGGTACTAATATACCTTTTACGATTGTTGTATTAATACCATTGTATAATGAGGAAAAAAATGCAATAGCCATCAGCGAGGCTATCAGCAAAGTTTTTGAGATGGTTGTAAATGCGCAATACAAAATACTGTTTGTTGATGACGGAAGCAAAGATGGAACTCTTCATGTTATTAAACAACTAGCAGCCGTAGATGCACGGGTTGCTTTTATTAGTTTCTCAAAAAACTTTGGCAAGGAAGCCGCACTGCTGGCAGGGTTTCAACATATACCTGCGACTGTTGATGCAGTAATTACTATAGATGCAGATATGCAGCATCCACCATCATTAATACCTACCCTTATACAACACTGGCAAGAGGGCAATGATGTTGTTTATACATACCGGGAAAAAAGTAACGAACATGTTTCCTATTTTGCGAAGACAAGCTCTAACATGTTTTACTGGGTAATGTCGAAACTGGCAGATGTTGAACTCGAAAACGGTATCGCTGATTTTAAGCTTATAGATAAAAAAGTACTTGCGGTAATAAGAGAAATGAAAGAAGATGCGCCTTTTTTTCGGGGGCTTTTTAAATGGGTTGGCTTTAAACAACTCGGCATCCCTTACATAGTGAAAGCAAGGTTAAACGGTGAAACAAAATATCCTACAAAAGCACTCGTAAAAATAGCGCTTCACAACATTACTTCGTTTAGTACCAAGCCGCTTACCATGGCTATTTATATAGGTTTTTTTACTTCTTTTATTTCAATATTATACCTGCCTTATGTGGTTTACAGTTTATACGCAGGAAAAGCTATTTCCGGCTGGGCATCTGTTATTGCTACCATTGCTTTTTTTGGTGGTGTGCAACTGATGGTGCTTGGTATTATTGGTCTTTATTTGGGTAAGATATTTATGCAAACAAAACAAAGACCCCGCTACATTGTAAATGAGATTAAAGCGCTGTTTTAATGGAGGTATCAACAAGATTAAAACAGGCAAAGCAGTGGCTATTATCCGGAGATTTTTTATACAACCACACGCTTGCCATTTTGCTGTGGTTTGGCCTTCCGGTTATCAGTATTATCCATACACTGGTAAAAGATAACCACATTAATAATTTTATCATTTTTAGAAGTGTATTTTACCATGCTGTAAGCAACTTAAACCTTTACCATGCATATCCCCAAGAATATGCGGATGTAAACTTATACGGGCCAGTATTTAGTGTGGTTATTGCTCCTTTTGCCTTGCTGCCTGTGCAACTTGGTTTTGTTTTGTGGAGCCTTTTTAATGTATGGATACTTTATTTTGCCATAAGAAAACTTCCCATTCAAAAACAATGGCAAAATGCGGTACTTATTTTTAGCTGTAATGAAATGTTGAACAATACTGCCTGGAGCCAGATAAATCCATTTATACTCGCATTGCTTATGCTGGGATTTGTGTATGCCGAAAAAGGGAAAAACGAATGGGCGCTTCTCTTTATTTTATTGGCCACTTTTATAAAACTGTACGGTATTGTTGGCTTTGCATTTTTTTTGTTTAACGACAAAAAAAGGTCGTTCATAGTCTGGGCACTTGTATGGTCAGTGGTTTTCTTTTTATTACCCATGTTAATTGCAGGACCTTATTTTGCTGCACATTCTTATGTGGACTGGTACAATGCTATTACCGAAAAGGCAGTTAAAAATATCAGGATGGATATACACAACGACTTGCAGGATATTAGTGTGATGGGCATGATAAAGCGCATTTTTAACCTACCTAATTTTAAAACAATTTGGGTATTGCTATGCGCTGGGGTTATGTTTGCATTTCAGTTTATGCATGTTGCTTATTATAAAGATATTCGTTTCAAACTATACATACTTTGCTCTGTATGCATTGCTGTTGTTATATTTAATACGAGTTCAGAATCTCCTACATATATAATTGCTTTCCCAATGGTATGTGTTTGGTACCTTATGCAGCCGCCAACCAAAACAAATAATGCCCTGTTTATTTTTGCAATAATATTAACCTGTTTTTCGTACTCAGATATTTTTACGCCTTATGTGCGCACACATATAGTAAGACCCTATTCTTTAAAAGCTTTGCCTTGCTTTGTAATATGGATAGTTTTAAGCGTGCAGCTGTATACCAAACAATTTTTAAAGGTTGATCTTGCTCGGCAAAGAAAAAATAAACCAGTGTTGAATGCTGCCATCTAAACAACTTACCATACTGCTAACATTTGATGTGGAAGAATTTGACCTACCGCTGGAATTTAAAGAAGAGATTGCTTTAAACAGGCAAATGGAAATTGGTAAAACAGGGCTTGATGTAATTACTTCTGTTTTAAATGAGCATGCAATTACCTGCACGCTTTTTACAACCGGTTCTTTTGCCCAAACTTTTCCAGACGCTATAAAAGATTTATCAGCCAACCATGAAATTGCTTCCCATTCACTTTTTCATTCTACATTTAAAACAGCTGATCTGCTGGAGTCTAAACTGCTGTTGCAGGATATAATTGGTAAGCAGGTAGATGGATTTAGAATGCCCCGAATGAAACCGGTAAATATTGTTGATCTTATAAATGCAGGATATACATACGATGCTTCTATAAATCCGACTATTTTACCGGGTCGGTATAATAATCTTCACCTATCAAGAACTTTTTACAGTGAAAACAATTTATTAAGACTGCCGGGATCTGTCACACCCAACCTGCGTATTCCTTTGTTCTGGCTTAGTTTTAAAAACTTTCCTTATAAATTGTACCGCAAACTTGCCATGCAAACTTTGCAGAAAGATGGCTATTTGTCACTGTATTTTCATCCATGGGAATTTACAAATATCAGTTTGTTTAAGTTGCCATTTTACATAAAAAGATTATCCGGTATTCCGTTAACTGAAAGACTACATATGCTTATTGAAGACTTAAAAAAAGAAGCAAACTTTAGTACAATTAAAGACTACATAAAACAAGAGGTTTCAGCAGAATAGCTGTATCATTCGTACCATTATTGCTTAGCATTAGTGGCTAAAGATTTGCAGGAGCGTTAATCCATTTACTAAAAAATTATTATGAAAGACCATAAAAAAGAAAAGAAACTGACTACATCGCAACACGAAAATGATGCTGTAAAACCAGAGCCTGAAACATTGCGTACGCCAGACCCACAGTACGAAATGGAAGGACCGATATTATCGCTTGTGCAAGGTGTAAAAGAGGAGATGAAAGATGGTAAAACTAAAAAAGAAGCAGATGATGATAAGAACAGAAAAATGTAAATAAAATTTCTGTTTCCCTGAAGCTAAAATTATTAAAAAGAAAAAGAGAATAATCGTTAAAATCGTTCTCCTTTTTCTATGTGAAATATTTTAAAATTTATCTTCTAATCCTTTCTCTGCCTATAATTACGCTTATTTTTAAACAGGCAGTAAAATAAGCATCGGTGTTTTTTGGGTTGCCCCTTCTACCATCAATTCCGCCATGCTTTTCAAGTTGCTGGTCATACAATGCTCTTGCATTAATTGCTTTTTGGGAGCCGGCCCCAAAATATTTATCAAACAAAGCCGGATCAATGTATGTTGTACTAGTATCATCCAGATAATCAGTAAATGTATTACGATAAACTACTTCTGCTCTTAGGTTAATTAGTGGAGACAATTCATATTTTACACCCGCGCCAACGGGAATATTTATTTGATTTAATTTATAAACATGTCTGTCTGGATATTCTGCAAAGCCTTGACCTTCGGTGCTCAATGGCTGCAAATCGATATATCTGTTGCCTTGTTTTGTTTGTGGATTAAAAGAAAAATAACCAATACCGCCAACAATGTAAGGAGAAGTGCGGGGAGGAGTAGTTTCTTTAGCAAGCCAGTCAATAAAAATATACATCGGATGTATTTCCAGCATGGCAGTTACATCAATAATATAACTTCTAAAATTAAGGTTTCTGTTAAAGCGTTCTTTGGCAATATCTGTAATTCCAACCAAAACATTGTCATTACCTGAAATTTGGCCATAAGTACCTTCCAGCCGCAATGCTACGGTGTTTTTATACGCAACACTAAAAAATACGCCGCCGCTTAAATGGGTTTTACCTAGGTTTAAGTCTTTTAAAAATTTGGTCCCTAAACCTTTTTTACCACCCAAATCAGTAAGGCAATTCATTGCATTTAAAGATATGCCTGTTTCATATAAAATGGGATTATCGTAATACTCACCATCAAAGAAATAATACTGGGCAGTTGTGTTTTTTGAACCAATCAAAAAAACAACAATTAAACCTGCAGTAAAAAATATATTTTTCATTTAGTTAGTTATTGTTGATATTGGTCAATCATTTTATTAGATTTCAAAGTAATGCATTATCCCTGACTTTTTAGGAACTCAAAAGCATGTTTATTATAAAATTTGCATACTGGCTTTAATTCACAGATGGCGCATTTTGGTTTTCTTGCTATACAAGTATAGCGTCCATGTAATATTAACCAATGATGCGCCCGATATACATATTCTGTTGGTAAGTGTCTGATCAACTGCCTTTCTGCTGCCACCGGTGTTTTTGCAGCTACCGTTAAACCAATCCTTGCGCTTACTCTAAAAACATGCGTATCAACAGCCATATTGGGTTGCTCATCAATAACAGAAGTTACTACATTGGCGGTTTTCCTGCCAACCCCCGGCAATTCTACCAATTCATCCACTGTCATTGGTACTGCACCATTGTATTTCTCCACCAGCAGTTTGCTCATACCTGCCAAATGCTTTGCTTTGTTGTTTGGGTATGATATACTTTTTATTAATGCAAAAAGGTCCTCAACTGTTGCCTTGCTCATTGTTAAAGCATCAGGATATTTTTCAAAGATAAAGGGAGTAGTCATATTCACTCTTTTATCTGTGCATTGTGCAGATAAAATTACCGATACCAATAACTGAAATGGATCATCGTAAATTAACTCTGTTTCTGCTTCAGGCGCATGTTTTAAAAAATATGCAATAATGAATTTGTACCGGTCACCTATTTTCATAAAAAAGCCCGCAGTTTAAAGTACGGGCAGTAAAATTATATAACAATCATTATTAATCGTTGGAATGAAATTCTACAATTCCCCGTTCTGCATAATTAAGTATATTATCCACCGATCTACTGTTCGGGGATATTAGTTTTATTTGATCAAGACGTAATTTTGCAGCCTTTAAAACCTGAAATCTTTCCTGCAAATCTGCATCTGTTTCTAATAGTTGTTGTATGTATTCTAACTTTTCGGCAGAGCCTTCTCCATACAAATAATTGAGAAGGTCATCCTGCGTTATATTCACCATAAAATCTTTTAATTGGTTAAAAAAGTCTTTGTACTTGCTATTAACGCAAACATAATAAACATATTGTATTAAGTCGATTTATTTTAGCGTTTTAACTATAAAAAGATCTTCGTTGTCTTTTTTCATAAAAAACTTCTCCCTTGCATATTTTTCTATGGAAGCTGCATCGGTCTTTAACAGAGATAATTCCTTCTTGGTATCTTTTATTAACAGTATTAAATGCTGCTCACTTAGCTTCAATTCTTTTAATTTGTTGTTTCTGGAAGTTATTAATCCCCAGTCTTTTGGATCAAAAAACAACATCCACACCAAAAACCCAACAGCTGCAATAAAGTATTTGTTTTTTAAAACATTTAAAACAGGAGTAATAAATTTCATAGCGTTATATTAATAATTATTTACCAAATTTTATTTTTCCTGTAGGGTACTGACCATTGTCTGCCAATATCTCTTCTATTCTTAAAAGCTGGTTGTATTTTGCCATGCGATCGCTGCGGCTTGCAGAACCGGTTTTTATTTGACCGCAGTTTAGCGCAACAGCAAGGTCTGCAATCGTACTGTCTTCCGTTTCGCCGCTCCGATGGCTCATAATAGTGTTGTAACCCGCCTGCTGGGCCATGCTTACTGCATTAATGGTTTCAGTAAGTGTCCCAATCTGGTTCACTTTTACCAGCAACGCATTGGCAATATCTTCTTTTATTCCTCTTGCTAAACGCTCAACATTGGTTACAAATAAATCATCTCCTACAATCTGGCATTTTTTACCCAATGATTCCGTCATCATTTTCCAGCCTTTCCAGTCATCTTCGGCCATACCATCTTCAATAGAAATTATCGGATATTGTTTAACCCAGCTTTCCCAGTATTTAACCAGTTGCTCGCTTGTCATTTTCTTTCCATCGCTCTTATGGAATATATATTTTTTTTCTTTTGCATTCCACAATTCACTGTTAGCAGCATCCATAGCAATACCAATTTGACTGCCGGTTTTATAACCCGCAGCTTGTATAGCTTCCAATACAGTTTCTATTGCTTCTTCGTTGCTCTGTATGTTTGGTGCAAATCCACCCTCATCACCAACATTTGTACTGTACCCTTTTTTCTTTAATACTGTTTTAAGAGCATGAAAAATTTCAACACCCCATTGCAAACCTTCGCTAAAAGTTTTTGCACCTACGGGCATTACCATAAATTCCTGAAAATCTATTTTATTATCTGCATGCGCACCACCGTTTA
Source organism: Ferruginibacter sp. (assembly GCA_043787295.1). Lineage (GTDB taxonomy): Bacteria > Bacteroidota > Bacteroidia > Chitinophagales > Chitinophagaceae > Ferruginibacter. The sequence goes on from JAYVVD010000272.1 coordinate 8,603, forward strand.
AAATGTTCATCATGGGTATAGGCAAAATCTTTGCATTAGTTCCGCCAATGTATCTGTATAATGGAAGGTTAGCTTCTAATGCTGCTGCTTTGGCAACTGCTAAACTTATTGCCAACATTGCATTTGCGCCTAATTTACTTTTGTTAGCAGTGCCATCCAGCTCACACATCATGGCATCAATACCGGTTTGGTCGGCAACATCCCAACCAACAAGTGTTTCGGCTAAAACTGTATTTACGTTATTTACAGCTTTTAAAACCGATTTGCCACCATAATAATTTTTTTTATTGTCACGCAATTCAACTGCTTCATGTATGCCGGTGCTGGCGCCACTTGGCACTGCCGCACGCCCCAGTCTTTCGTTTTCTGTAAGAATATCTACCTCTACTGTAGGGTTACCACGACTGTCTAAAATTTGACGGGCATAAATGGATGCGATGTAGCTCATTTCGGTTTAATAGGTTTTGAAGTTTAAGGGCATTTAAGATAAAAGATGCCTTTTTAATATTCCAAATTTATAAATAAAATTTGGTTTCTGTGTGTCGAAAATATTAGCATCAGGCAGAAGTAGTTAAATCTCTAAACACATCTTCCAGGCTATTGTTTTGGTTTTGCAGCGAAACGATGTTTAAGTTTTCATCGATACTCAATTTAAGTATTTGTTTACGCAGGTTTTCAGCATTGTTTGTTTGAATACGAAAAGTATTGCCGCTTACAGAAATATTTACGGCGGCCTCTAAATCCTGAAGATCGTTAATATTAGTATCTTCCTGAAAGGTTACGCTAACAAACTGTTGCCCTGCTTTTGCGAGTTGTAAGTTTTGCAGGCTGTCGTCTGCAACAATATTGCCTTTGTTTATGATGATTACCCGATCGCAAATAGCTTCTACTTCCTGCAAAATATGCGATGAAAATAGAACTGTTTTGTCTTTTGCCAATGCCTTGATCACATTTCTTATTTCAATGATCTGATTGGGGTCTAACCCTGAAGTTGGTTCATCTAAAATTAATACTTCAGGCTCATGAATAAGCGCTGCAGCAAGCCCCACACGCTGTTTGTAA
>JAYVVD010000273.1:0-4794 GCA_043787295.1 Ferruginibacter sp.
ATGGTTATTTACCCTTTGTAATAAAATATTTATGGGAGAGTTTACGGGTGGGTTATTACAATAATAAATTTGAGATAGCTGCGAGGGATGCAGAGAACCAACATTAAAAAATCTCAGAAAGTGGAAAATTTAAATCAGGGAATAAAGTACTTTTTATATTATTATCTTCTATAAATGGTTTTAATCCAATAAATTTCTTTTCATTTAAAACATACATTAAAACTGTCTTTTCAGTTGGGTCTATAATCCAATATTCTTTTACTTCGTTTTCCTCGTATAACTCAAATTTAATCCCCATTTCTTTTTTCGTATTGCCCGGACTTAGTATTTCTATTATTAAATCAGGTGCACCAATACATCCTTTGTCATCCAATTTATTAACATCACATATCACACAAAGATCTGGTTGAACAACTGTAATTATTGTTGCGTCGTTTGCTTTTGTTTTTACCAGCCTAACATCAAATGGAGCAGCGTATAAACTGCATCTTCCTTTTTTTAAAACTTTGGCTAAATTAAAATATAAATTTCCTGAAATATCTTGATGATATCTATTAGGAGCAGGGCTCATTTTAAAAATCTTTCCCCTAAACAATTCCAGTCTTTCTTCAAACTTCCATTTCAAATAGTCCGCATAGGTGTATGAACCATTTAAATCAAGATCTTTAAAATTTGTAACTAATGGCATCCTGTTTGTTTTTGTAAAAGTACAAACAAGTTTAATATCTGTTTCCTAAATATTAGCTATAAAAACCTGTTTTCTCAATTGATCATCTAATAAATTTTTTAAATCACTCACATTTATTTCCCCAATTTTATAAAAATAATTATTTGCTTCAAAATTCTCCTGTAAATTCTTTAAAATAAGTTTATCAATTAATTCTTTATTACTACTGCTAACAAAAACTTTTATCGCAACATCATTTGTAAATGTTGGCTTATCATGCTGGTGCATTTTTTTATTATCGTAAGCATAGCCATACGAAAGCGCTGAAATATCTGATAATACAGCAGCTCCTGTTGGATGGCTTCCTGCACCCCGCCCCATAAAAAACTGTTCGCCTGAAATAAGCCCTTCTACCAAAACACCATTAAATTCATTATCAACTTTAGAAAGATGATTATCTGTAGTTACAAATTTTGGGAGAATATATGCTGTTAATTTTCCACCCGCTAACCTTTTTATGGTAGGTACAAGTTTAATACTGAAACCATTATCTTTTGCATATAAAATGTCATTTGACTGTAAAGTTGTAATACCGAAACGTAAAAGATCTTCCGGTTTTAAAATAGCACCAAAGGCATGCAAACAAAGAATAATGGTTTTATACATTGCATCAAACCCTGCAACATCGTTTGTCGGATCTGTTTCCGCAAAACCCTTTTCCTGCGCATTTTTTAAAGCCTCATCATAAGAAATATTTTCATTGATTGTTTTGGTAAGGATGAAGTTTGTAGTGCCGTTAAAAATCCCCGAAACACACGCCAGTTCCTCGTTATCAAAATATTCTTCCAGTGTTCTTATGATTGGAATACTGCCACAGGCACTTGCTTCATACAACAATGAAACATTGTATTCATTTTTTAATGTGAGCAGTTCAGCCATGTGAAGACCAAGCATTTTCTTATTTGCGGTTACAACATGTTTGCCTTTTCTTATAGCCGCACTAACAATACTAAAAGCTTCATCCGCATCATCTATCAATTCTACTACCACATTAATATCTTCATCTTCTAAAATATCATTTTTATCAAATGAAAAAAAACTTGCATCAAGAGATCTTTGCTTGTTTTTATTCTTTACTACAATTTTTTTAATAGTTGTTGTAAAGCCAGTGCTGTTCTCTATGGCAAAGTGTAATCCCTGTCCTACACATCCAAAACCAAAAATTCCAATATTTAATTGTTGCATCAGTTGCTGTTGATAAAGTTTAAAAGTAACTCATTTATTTTTTCACCTTCGGTTAAAAAACCATCATGCCCATAAGGTGATTCAATCAATTCTATTTTCGCATTTTTAATATTTTCAAACAGAAAAATTTGTTCCTGTACAGGAAAAAGAACATCCGTTGTAATGCCAATCACCAATGTTTTAGCCGTAATTTTCTTTAAAGCCTCTATAACTGAATTCCTTTTTCTGCCTACATTATGGGAGTCCATTGATTTGCTTAAAAAATAGTAACTAAAAGCATTAAAGCGGGTTGCAAGTTTTTCCCCCTGATACTGCTGATAGCTTTCACTTTTATAATTTTGTAATTTATCAACATCATTATCTGTCTGGCTATTGTAATAAGTATTATAATGGCGGTAAGAAAGTAAAGCAATGCTCCTCGCAACTTTCATTCCATGCAACCCAGCAGTTGCTTTTTTATTTTTCCATGTGTCGTCCTGTATAATTGCCATGCGTTGAGTTGCATTAAAAGCAATTCCCCACGGCGAGTGTTTTGCATTTGTTGCAATAGGAATAATTACATGAAAAAGTTCAGGTTCTATAATTGCCCACTCCAGCAATTGTTGACCACCCATGCTTCCACCTAGGCCAATTTCAATTTTTTTAATACCTAAATAATCCTTTAATATTTTATAGGTATTTGCCATATCTCTTGTTGTAAAAAAAGGGAAGGTATGGTAGTATGATTCAACAGAAGGATCGGTACTTAAAGGACCAATACTGCCGTAACAACTTCCGGGCATATTTACACAAATGATAAAGTACTTTTGCGGATCAATAATTTTATTGTTGCCCACTAACTGAGGCCACCACTCTATTACATTGCTGTTTGCGGTTAGGGCATGAAATACCCAAAGCACATTTGTTTTGTCAACATTTAATTCCCCTGTAGTTGTATACGCAAGTTGAAAACCGGGAAGTACGATCCCGGATTCCAACTCGAATGCTTCTGAAGAAGTAAAAGTTTTCTGTTCAGTTTTATAATCCATAATCCTTATGCAAATTGATTTGCAACTGTATAATTAATTTGTGTAACGCTGGAAATATTATCGCTGATGGGGCATCTGGCTTTTGCATTGTTTATAATATTGTTTATAGTTTCTGCTGTTGCATCAGCTTCTAAATTTATATTGATATTGATATGCTGAAATCCTGAGCGGTTAAAACCAGGCAACCCTACAAACTTTGCTGGGTCCAGATCTCCTTCAATATCAATTTTTAAATTATCAATAACTACATTTTGCTCTTTAGCTTCTAAATGCAATACAATATTTAAACAACCCGCAAGGCTTCCCAATAAATATTCAACAGGATTAGGAGCTTCATTTGTTCCTCCCAAAGAACCTGGCTCATCTATTACAAAAGAAAAATTTCTTGCTTTTGCTTCAAACTTTGTAGCAGTTTTGCTTTCGCCTTTTATGGCAAATTTTACGATTGACATAATTATTATTTTAACTTTTAAATATTATTTACTTGCTTCAAGTGCTTGTGTTATATCTCCGATAATATCATCAATATGCTCTATACCTGTTGAGATGCGAACCATGCCAGGTGTAACACCACTGCGCTTTTGCTCCTCTTCACTCAACTGCTCATGAGTAGTTGAAGCTGGATGTATGGCAAGGGTTTTTGAATCGCCAACATTTGCAACATGACTCACCAGTTGCAGTGCATTTATAAATTTAGCTGCTGCTTCTTTACCACCTTTTATTTCTATACTCAACATGCCACCAGCACCATTTTTTAAATACTTTTTTGCCAGTTCGTAATATTTGTTTGAGGGCAATCCGGCATAATTTACTTTTTCTACCAAGGGGTGGGCCTCTAAATATTCAGCCAGTTTTTGTCCATTGCTTGTTGCCCTTTCCATTCTTAACGAAAGTGTTTCTATACCCTGCAATAATAGAAATGAATTGAATGGGCTTTGACTGGAGCCGAAATCTCTTAACCCTTCTACCCTTGCACGGATAATGAATGCAATATTTGGTAACCCAAGTGGATTGTTTACGCCAAAAACCTCTGCAAATTTTAAACCATGGTAACCTTCACTTGGCTCACTAAATTGTGGAAATTTACCATTGCCCCAATTATAAGTTCCGCCATCAACAATAACACCACCAATACTTGTACCGTGGCCACCAATCCATTTTGTGGTAGACTCTACAACAATATTTGCACCATGCTCCAACGGTTTAAAAAGGTATCCACCTGCACCAAAAGTATTATCAACAATTACAGGAATATTGTGTTTTTTAGCAACTGCTGCTATTGCTTCAAAGTCAGGAATATTTAATTCAGGATTACCAATCGTTTCTAAATAAATGGCTTTGGTTTTATTATCTATCAGTTTTTCAAAAGATTCCGGCGAATCCCCATCTGCAAAGCGGGCCTCTACCCCAAGTCTTTTAAACTGAACTTTAAACTGGTTAAAAGTTCCACCATATAAAAATGGGGTAGATACAAAATTATCGCCAATACCAAGAATATTATTTAAAGCAATAAATTGAGCAGCCTGTCCAGAACCAGTTGCCAATGCTGCAACGCCACCCTCAAGTGCAGCAATTCTTTTTTCAAAAACATCTGTGGTTGGGTTCATTAAACGGGTATAAATATTTCCAAATTCTTTTAACCCAAACAAACTTGCAGCATGTGCGGTGTCATTAAATACATAAGAAGTGGTCTGGTAAATTGGCACAGCTCTCGATCTGGTAACTGGGTCTACATCTTGACCGGCATGAAGTTGTAATGTTTCAAATTTGTAATGGCTCATTGTTTTGTTTTTAAATGTTTAATATAATTTTTTTGATAAAATAAAAAGCCTTGCTTTTTATGGCAAGGCTTTT
>JAYVVD010000274.1:0-7405 GCA_043787295.1 Ferruginibacter sp.
TTTGGTTACCGGCAAAGAAAAACAGCAGATGCTTGAAACAGTTTTAGAAGGAAAATATGCACCCGAAAAATACCCTGCGCAAATGATAAAAAATGCAGAGTGGTTTGTCAGTTTATAATTTTTAATTTTGCATCAAGTGCCCCAAAAACCAATTGCTCCAAAAATGCCTCTATCTCTTTTGGATTTTTTTTCTTGCTGTATTCCCCTAGCTGTGGCAGGTGATGCATAAAATAATATTGCATGTGAGCCGTTTCAACTAATGTACTTGCCAGCGATGAGGGGTATTTATATTGGGGGTTGTACTCTTTAAACAACAAAGCAATTCGGCCGCACAATTCTTTATAAGGTTTAAATAAAAAATCTTTGTTGTGATTATCCACTTCTTTACTTAGATACGTTTTGCTACCTTCTGCAATAGCAATATAATACAGTGCCTGAAGGTCCAATTCGCTAAAAACTGTTTCCGCATTATCTTCCCATATTAAAATATCAATTAGTTTTTTAATTTTCTCAGCTGGGTTTTTAATATTATTTAATTGAAAAATTACCTGAAATTCAATAAATGCCCAATACCAATCAATAATGTATATAAGCAATTTGTGTTTGTTTTCAAAGTAGCGGTAAACAGTTGCTTCGGTACTTCCAATTTCTACAGCAAGTTTTTTAAAAGTAAACTGTTCATATCCCAGTTCTGAAATCATAACAACACCAGTTTTAATAATCTGTCTTCCAACTTCGGTGCCTTCAGGATTTCTGAGATACAATTTTTCATTCATTTTTATTTTAAAATCTACCTGCATATTTATTATTTTATCAAAAGTACAGAAATCATTACGTATAATAGCGATATCTCTATTAAAAACTATTTATTATTATTTATAATAGTATTACTATTATTTAAAATAGTTTTATTATTTTTGCGTTTTATTAAAAAATTTAAAACATGCGCAACAGTTTATTACCTGCATTAATAAAATTACACAGGCTCATTATGACAGATAAAAGGGATGCAGGTTCTGTTTACTTTTTTGCTATTGCAGGTGGCTTAATTTCGCTCACTCTTCCTCTTGGCATACAAACTATAATAAGTTATGTAATGGCTGCCAGGCTTTCTACTTCTATTGTTATTCTTATTGCCATTGTTATTGTAGGCGTATTTTTAAACGGCTTTCTGCAGGTACGTCAATTACAGGTAATTGAGCGTATAAGACAAAAAATATTTACCCGCTATTCATTAGAATTTAGTTATACGATACCCCAAATTAGTCCGCAGCAAATGGATAATTATTACTTGCCGGAAGTAATAAACAGGTTTTTTGATATTCCTGCTCTGGCAAAAAGTATGGAAAAAATTATGCTCGATATTCCTGCATCGGTTATTCAAATTTTATTTGGGCTTATCATCTTAGCATTTTATCATCCTGTATTTATTGTATTTGGTGCATTTGTTTTATTGGCACTTATTATAATTATCAGGATTACTTCACCCAAAGGTTTTGAGACAAATTTAATCTCAAGCAACTACAAATATGAAACTGCAGGATGGCTGGAAGAAATGGCACGTGGTATAAAAACATTTAAGTACAGCAAAGGTGCTTCGCTGCACATGAAAAAAACTGATGAACTCATCGGCAAATACCTGGAAAGCAGAACGGCGCATTTTAAAATTCTTATCATACAATACTGGAGCCTAATTATTTTTAAAATCTTAATTGTGGCATCTATGCTTATTGCCGGTACTTGGTTATTATTAAACCAGCAGATAAATGTAGGGCAATTTATAGCAGCTGATATCATTATTATTCTTATAATAAATTCCGTAGAGAAATTAATATCTACTATGGATAATGTATATGACAGCCTTACCTCTATTGAAAAACTGAGTAAAATCACCGACAGTACAATAGAAGAAACCGGAAACCTTCCTTTTACCTTTCACAACGGTTGTACTATTAAATTTAATGGAGTAGGGTTTATTTATCCCAATGGCAGCAAAGCTTTGCAAGAAATAAGTTTTACCGCAACAAAAAATCAAACAGTTTGTTTTACCGGACACTCTGGCTCGGGCCGATCAACTATTCTAAGGCTTATCACCGGAGCATACACAGGTTTTACAGGCAATATTTTGCTGAATGACATTCCCATAAAGAATTACTCGTTAAAAGATCTAAGAATAAACACAGGTACATTACTGGCAGATCAGGATATTTTTAGAGGCAGCGTACTGGAAAATCTTACCATGGGTAATGATAGTATTAGCCTTGAAGAAATAACTTATCTGGCAGAAAAAACAGGGCTTACCACTTTTATAGCAGGAGAAGAAAAAGGTTACAATACTATATTAGACCCGACAGGCAAAAGAATAAGCAAGCATATAAAACAAAAAATAAAATTGATAAGGGCATTGGCAGGCAAGCCACCTTTGCTTTTGCTGGAAGATCCGCTTCTCGATCTTGCATTAAGTGAAAAACAGAATATAATACAGTATTTAAAAAACGAAAGCAACGCAACTATAATATTAATAAGCAATGATGAAATAGTACATTCACTTAGTGACGAGGTTTATAAAATAAGTGAAGGAAACATCATCCAAAAAGTTTAAAAAAATAACTTTATACAAATGAATACCACTTACAAATATTTAAATGAAGGGTTTGAAGAACTTCCGGTAGATAAAAATTTAACCTCCTTTTACAAAATATACCGCATAGGCAATTCAAGAAATATTAAACTATGGATTGTCATTATTTTGGCAATTATTATAGCCTTGCTTTTTTTGCCTTGGACACAAAATATAAATGCCCCCGGAAATATAACTGCCATAAAACAGGAGCAGCGACCCCAGGAAATAAATACCGTATTACCGGGTAAAATTGTAAAATGGTTTGTAAAAGAAGGCGATTATGTAAAGACGGGCGATACCATTTTACAGTTGGGCGAAATAAAGGTTGACTATTTTGATCCGCAATTATTAGAGCGCACACAAAGTCAGATTAATGCTAAAAAAAACAGTGCCAATGCTTATGAAAGTAAAGCTGCTGCTGCTCTGGCGCAAACAAGTGCATTGTCTGCGGGCAGAGCTCTAAAACAAGCATCTGTAGATAATAAAATTGAACAACAAAAATTAAAAGTAAGAAATGATGAAACAGAATTAATTGCTATAAACAATGAGCTGTCTGTTTATAAAAGACAAATTGAAGCAGGTAAAATAATGCTGGACAGCGGTGCAGTTTCAATGATTGATTTTGAGAAAAGGAAAGTGAATTATCAAAATGCTTTAGCAAAAAGAACAACAACCGAAAATAAATTATTACAGAGCAAACAGGAACTTATTAACCTGAGTATTGAGCAGAATATTTCTGTAATGGATTACAATGATAAGATTTCAAAAGCAGATGGAGACCGGTTTGGCTCACTCTCCAGTGCAGCTGCAACAGAAGCCGACATTAGTAAATTAGAAAATACTTACAGCAGCTACGACATCAGAAATAAATTATATTATGTAACCGCATCGCAGAGCGGGCAAATAACAAAAGCAAAAAAAGCAGGTATCGGAGAAATGTTGAAAGAAGGCGAAATGATTGCCGAAATAGTGCCTGATAAAATAGATTATGCGGTTGAAATGTTTGTGGAACCAATGGACCTTCCCTTAGTTAGTATTGGGCAAAAAGTACGGTTTGTTTTTGATGGCATTCCTGCAATTGTATTTAGTGGTTGGCCTGAAGGAAGTTTTGGAACATTTGGTGGAATTATAAGCGCTAGCGAAACCAATGTAAGCATGAACGGAAAGTTTAGAGTGTTGGTAATTGAAGATACTTCCGAAAAAAAATGGCCGAAGACTTTACGTATGGGCAGCGGTGCTCGTGGTATAACCTTATTAAAAGATGTACCAATTTACTACGAACTGTGGCGGCATATTAATGGCTTTCCGCCAGATTTTTATAAATCTGCAAAAATCGGTAAAGAAGAAAAAAAGTAATGATGAAAAGAATCGTTTTGATATTAACCCTATTTTTCTTTTGTACTACAACGATTTTTGCCCAGCAAACTACTTATACTATTTTGCCTTTGCAGGATTTTATTACAAAAGTAAAACAGCATCACCCGTTGGCAAAAGTTGCTTTCATTACAGAAGAAAAAGCTGTGGCAAATATTCAAATTGCTAAAGGCAGTTTTGATCCTGTTTTTGATGTAGAATTAAAATCTAAAACGCTTGATGGGAAAAATTATTACAGATACAATAACAGAGAAATAAAAATACCGTTACCAATTGGCGATTTTAAAACAGGTGTTGAAAATAATTCAGGCCAGTTATTAAACAGTGAAATCAGCAAAGGCAAAAGTAGTTATGCAGGGGTTGAAATTCCGCTTGTAAAAGGCTTGATAATAGATAAACGAAGAGCTTCATTACAACAGGCAAGAATTGCATTGAATGAAAATAGGCAACAGCGAAATATAATGATGAACGATTTATTGTTAGATGCTTACACGAGTTATAATGAGTGGGCAGGCGCATTTAAATTATACAGAATTTTTTCAGAATATGTAGTTGTAAGTGCTGCCAGGTTTAGGCTTATAAATATTGGCTTTACCAATGGCGATAAAGCCGCTATGGATACCACAGAAGCATTTATACAAATGCAAAACTTTATGTTATTGCAAAATGAGGCATATATAGAATTGAATACGGCTACTTATCAAATGAATAATTTTTTATGGGATCAAACTGAAACCGCACAATTACTGGCAGATAATGTTATACCTGATACACTTGTGTTAAATGAATCAGTACAACAAATTACTTTACAAAATATTATTAGGCAAAGTAATACTACAAATCCTTTTCTGCTGCAATACAAATATAAAATAGAAGGATTGGAGGTAGAGAAAAAATTAAAATTTCAACAGTTGTTACCAGAGATAAATGTAAAAGCAAATTTACTAAGCAAAGATTTTAATCCTTTAAAAAATACAAGTATTCCTTTATTGGAAAATAACAATAGATGGGGCATTGCAATTAAAATTCCATTACTTTTTAGGCAAGGACGTGGAGAATATAAAATGGCAAAATTAAAACTGCAAGAAAACTCATTGTACTTCAAACAAAAAATTACTGAAACAGAAAATAAGATAAGAGATTATTATAAGAGAATAGTGATTTTACTGACACAAATTACAACAGCCAACAGTGCGCTGTTAAATTATAATGCTTTATTAAGAAATGAATTGCTGCGTTTTAACAACGGAGAAAGCAGTTTGTTTTTAGTAAACAGCCGAGAAAATAAAGTATTGGAAATAAAGCAAAAAATAATTGAACTGCAGGTGAAATTATTAAAGGCAACTTATACTTTAAATTGGTCAGGTGGTTCTTTGAACAGATAATTATCTCATCCAAAAACATTCTATTTCCGCAGTAGTAACTTATTATATCTCAGCATTTTTTGAAACTGCTTTTCTTATCTTTGCGCCATGTTAAAAATCAGTAACCGAGGTCACCAAATGCCTGCTTCTCCTATTAGAAAATTAGTACCATTTGCAGAAGCTGCAAAAAAAAGAGGAACAAAAGTTTTTCACTTAAATATTGGTCAGCCAGATATTGAAACACCTAAAATTTGCATAGATGCTGTAAAAAATTGTGATGTACATATACTTGCATACAGTCACAGTGCAGGCAATGAGAGCTACCGCAAAAAGTTGGTGGAGTATTACACAAAAAATAATATTAATGTAACCGCAGAAGAAATTATTGTAACAACAGGTGGTAGTGAAGCTATTCTTTTTGGTTTTATGGCATGTTTAGATGCAGGTGATGAAGTAATTATTCCTGAACCTTTTTATGCGAACTATAATGGTTTTGCCGTGCAGGCAGATGTGAAAGTAGTACCAATAAGAAGTAATATTGAAACCGGCTTTGCTTTGCCACCAATTGAAGATTTTGAGAAAGCTATTACGCTTAAAACAAAAGCAATTGTAGTTTGTAACCCTAACAACCCAACAGGTTATTTATACAGTGCTGCCGAAATGGAAACACTTAAAGAGATTGTAATAAAACACAACCTTTTTTTATTTGCAGACGAAGCTTACCGAGAATTTTGTTATGAAGGCACGCATACAAGTGCCATGCATTTAAAAGGCGCTGAGCAAAATGTGGTTTTGATGGATACTATTAGCAAAAGATACAGTGCTTGCGGCGGAAGAATAGGAGCTTTTATTACAAAGAATAAAGAAGTACTAAATGTTGCAATGAAATTTGCACAGGCAAGATTAAGTCCACCATATTATGCGCAGGTTTTGGGTGAAGCGGCAGTTGATTTACCGGATGATTATTTTGATACCACAAAAGCAGAATATAAACTACGAAGAGATACTTTAGTAACCGCTTTAAATAAAATTGATGCTGTATTTTGCCCAAACCCCGGCGGTGCATTTTATGTAATGGCAAAGTTGCCGATTGATGATTGCGATAAATTTTGCCAGTGGCTGCTCGAAGAATTTTCTTACAAAGGCAATACAGTTATGATGGCTCCCGCAACAGGTTTTTATGCCACACCAGGATTAGGTAAAGATGAGGTAAGGCTTGCTTATGTATTGAATGCAGATGATATTACGCATGCAGTAGAATGCTTAAAAGAAGCCTTAAAAGTTTATCCCGGTCGAATATAATTCTATTTAAAAAAAATAAAATCCTGTTCTTGCAAGAATAGGATTTTTTTATGCCAATCAGTTAACTAAAATATATTTTATTAAAGAGCAATAAAAAGCCCCCGCTCAAATTAATGAACGGGGGTTTTGTGTATGCTTTATCAATCAGTACTTAAAAATTCCTTACTGTCATTTCCGTTCTTCTGTTTTTTGCACGACCTGCAGCAGTTTTATTATCAGCTACTGGCTTTGTTTTGCCAAATCCTGCAGATTTCAAACGTGTTTCAGAAACACCTTTGCTTACTAGATATTTTTTTACGGCACCTGCACGGTTGTCAGAAAGAACCTGATTGCTTTCGTCAGAACCCTGAGCATCTGTATGACCATCAATATCAATCATTAAAGTTTCGTCTTCTTTTAAAAGCTTTACAACTTCATCCAAAGATTTAAATGATTTTGGTAATAATTTAAAACTTCCTGTAGAGAAGAAAACATTTTTTGCAGCAAAATTAATTTTCTCAATTACTTCTTTTGCAATCACCGGACAACCCTGGTTGCTTGCAGGCCCAACACGTGTAGGACATTTATCTTCTTCATCATTTACACCATCGCCGTCAGTATCCGGTATTGGGCAACCTTGGTAACGTGCAAAACCTTTTACCGTAGGGCATTTATCCAGCTCATCATTAATACCATCACCATCAGTATCCGGTATTGGGCAACCTTGGTATTTTGCTAAACCTGGAACGTCAGGACATTTATC
>JAYVVD010000275.1:0-2405 GCA_043787295.1 Ferruginibacter sp.
GCCTCTTTGCATTTTAAATACGTTTTATATTTGTTTACACAGGTATCTATTACATCGTGAGTCGGCATAAATAATTTAGTACCTGTTGCAAGTATCTCATCTCTAAACTCAGATACATGCAGAATTTCCAGGTCGTTTTGGAAATGCAGTAACGATGGTTTTATTTCATCTATTAATTTTAATAAAGCTGGCTTGTATTCCTTCGTATCAGCATAAGGGATATAATACTTTTCTGCTGCGCTGGATAATATTAAGTCAGATGGTTCGCTGCCCATTCCAATTATCAACTCCGGTGTTTTTGATGCCAAAAGAGAATTTATTACTCCTTCTGAAGGAGCACCACCTGCGCCGCCAACTAAAATTTTATTCATGTAATTACTTTATTTTTTTAAACTCAACGTAATCTCTTATGTAATCACTTTCATCATACGCAATATTTGCAATACACACTTGTACGGCATTGTGTGTATATTTCATTTCTCTCCAACAAAGTTTTGGTATTAATAATCCTTTGCTGGGATGGTCTAAAATAAAATTTTGCTGTATCCCACTAGGCATCTCTGTTTTTACAGTTATGGTCCCTGCAATAGCAATTAAAATTTGCTGTAATTCAATATGGCAATGTCCTCCTCTTTCTACATCTTCAGGTGTGAAATAAGTCCAGTAAACTCTTTTTACCTCAAAGGGTAAAGATTCGTTTTCTGCTAAAGAAATATAACCCAAGGAAGAATTACCAAATTTGGGAAATTGAATTATTTTCGGCTCTCTAATCATTTGCTGTAAATTTTTAATTTCTCCACTTTTTAAACATTCTTGACTGTGTTTGTTATCTTTTCAACCAATATTGAGACTTCTTCTTAATTTATAAACCACGGTATAAACGCTACTTTTTTAGAAAGGGCAATATACTGTATATTCAATCTTTTTTATGCTGCAAAAAAAACAGCCAACCCAACACATTGTTAAAATTTGTAATAACCTTTGAAATTAAAACTTGCCATTTTTTAAAACGTGTAAAATTCTTTTTAAAATTCTACACGATACTGTTCATTTATTTTTAAAGTTGAAGAGATTTTATGATTAATAATTTATTAAAAAATTAGAATCTTTCAATCACATTACCTTTTTTGTCTACTTTCCCAACTACCCGAGCAGGATTACCCATTGTCAATGAAAAAGCCGGTATAGATTTTGTCACGACAGAACCGGCACCAATAAGTGCATATTCTCCTATATCAATTCCACCTAAAATCGTTGCATTTGCGCCTACAGACACAAATCTTTCAATGTTAATTTTTTTAAAAATTTGTGGGTATAATTTTGATCTCGGATAGTTATCATTTACAAAAGTTACGTTTGGCCCAAGAAAAACATCGTCAGCTATTGTAATACCATCCCAGATATAAATACCGCTTTTTACGGTAACACGGTCTCCAATTTTGACATCATTTTCTATAAATGTGTGGCAATTAATATTACAATCCTTTCCAATAACCGCATCCTCAAGAATAACTGTAAATTGCCATATTTGAGTTCCTTCACCTATATTTTTTGTCTGAACGTCTGCCAAAGGATGGATATTTATTTTATCCATATTTTATTTTTTTAAATTCTTTATAATCTCTAATATAATCCTTCTCTTCAAACACTATACTTGCAATGCACATTTGTACCGCATTATGTGTATACTTCATTTCTCGCCAACATAATTTAGGTATGATTAACCCTTGATGAGGAGCTTCTAAAATAAAAGTATTTTTTAATCCTCCAGGCATCTCTGTATTAACAGTGATTTTTCCTGCAACAGCAACTAATATTTGTTTAAGTTCATAATGAGCGTGTCCACCTCTTTCTACATCCTCAGGTGTAAAGTAAGTCCAATAAATTCTCTTTACAACAAATGGTAATTTTTCATTCTCTGCTAAAGAAATATAACCCAAACTGGAATCACCAATTTTAGGAAAATCTATAATCTGGGGCTTAGTAATCATTTGCTATTTATTTAAATTGCTATATTTTTTAAATACTCACCATAACCGTTTTCATACTTGCTGCCAAAACGGATAATTGATATTCATTGATAAAGCCCATTCTGAATGAGTACTTTTCCAGACACCCAATTTAAAGCTCCTGTCTTTTTTCTATCACTCTCACATATTTACTTACATCGCTTAGACTGTCAAACGTACCCGTATCCAACCATGCAAATGCTCTGTATAGCACTGCTACTTGGATATAGCCTTGTACCGGAACCACCAGTAGGTATAATTCCTTTCATTTAGTTAGTTTGACATTGTTCGGTGTAATATTTCTGATAACTACCCGTAGTCATACCTTCCAACCATTTAGTATTCTCCAAATACCAATCATTTGTCTTACTTATTCACTCCTAAAATTGCAGATAA
>JAYVVD010000276.1:0-16896 GCA_043787295.1 Ferruginibacter sp.
TCTAACATCATTTTTACAACCATTTCTTTCATAAGCATTGCGCCGGGTGTACCATTGTCGCCAACTCCTTTGCTTTTAAGATCATAATGATGAAGGAGCAAAACAATTCTTTCTACGCCAGTATATCCATAGTTCTTCATAACATCTTTGGCTTGCGATAGTGCTATAGGATTAAAATAGAAAATGGGTTTTAGGGCTGCATCGCTTTTATCATTCATGCCATAAACCGTGTAAATTTTGCTGAAATAAGCATATAAAGCAGGCATTACCATTTGTATAGCTGCAGCCTTGGGATTGGCTTCAAAATAATTGATGATCTTAATAGATTTTGCAAGATCTTTTTTTGCAACAGCCCCCTGCAATTCAAAAACATTGTACTCTTTACTTATGCCGATAAATTTTTCAATATCATCATCATCAATTGTTTTCTTATGCTGAAGATTTACGGAAAGCTTATCAATTTCGTTTGCAATTCTGCTCAAATCATTTCCTGTATGTTCTTCCAGCAACGATGCAGATTTTGGATTAATACTGTATCCTTTTGATTGGGCCAATTCAATAATCCAATCCTGCATTTTACCTTCTGCAATTTTTTTTGTTTTTAAAACTTCTGCATTTGTCTGTAGAGTTTTATAAAGTTTTGTTCTTTTATCAACGCCCTTGGCTTTATAGCCAACAACAAATATGGTAGTAGCCAGTGGCGAGGCTATGTAACTTTCCAGCTTATCAATCTCTTTCATGTTCTGTGCTTCCTTCAATATAACTACTTGTTTTTCTGCAAACATTGGATACCTTCTGCAGGCATTTACAATGGCAGCCCAGTCAGCATCTTTACCATAAAAGACTGTAAGGTTAAATTCAGCTTCTGCTCCAGCAAGTAAGTGGTGTTCTGCATAATTAATAACCTGGTCTATATAATATTCTTCTTCACCTTCCAGCCAATATATAGGTTTGTAAGTTTTCTTTTTCCAGCTTCCAATTATTTTTTCAACACTCATAATCAATTATATATATACTTTTAAATCTCCTTTTTTTTTAATTAAAATGTTTGGCACAGTATTCGTAAATAGGTCGCCGAATCACAGAATATGAAATTATTGTATTAATTTTTACCTGGTCCCAAATTTAATTTATTTAATTTTAAAATTTATATTATGGCATTTGAAAATTATCCTGAAGCAGAACAAACATCATCACAACAAAAAACTGTTGTAGCATCTAAAAAAAATAATCTCCCAACTATTATTACAGCAATTTTGGTTGTTGCATTATTAGGCACTTGGGGATATATTATTTATGATAAAAACCAAACCAAAGAGACGATTGATCAAAAGGAAACAATGATCGCTACAACAACTACCCAAAAAGATCAACTTCAAAAAGAACTGGAAGATGCTGCAATGCGTTACGATGTTTTAAAAACTTCTAATTCTAAAAAAGACAGTTCTATTACTGTAAAAGATAGGGAAATTGATGAAAAGAAAACTAGAATTCAACAATTATTAAATAAGACCAATGCTACTCAAGCAGAATTAGCTGAAGCAAAAAGACTAATTAGTTCTCTCAATGGAGATATTGATGGTTACAAAGAGCAAGTTGCCGTTTTGCAACAGCAAAAAAAACAACTTATTGGCGAAAAAGCTGTCGTTGTTTCCCAGAGAGATCGAGCAGTTAAAAATTATGATTCATCTACGCTGGTAATTAAACAAAAGGAAGATTTAATCAATGTTGGGTCTACCCTTCATGCGTCTAATTTCAATATTGTAGGTATTAATGAAAAAAGAAATGGTAAAGAGAAAATTACCACGACAGCTAAGAGAGTTAATAAATTAAGAATAAGTTTTGATTTGGATGAGAATATGTTATCTGAAAGTGGTGCAAAAGAAATTTATGTATGCATTACCGCACCTGATGGTTCACCTGTTGCTGTTCAAGCTTTAGGTTCAGGCACATTTAGCACAAGGCAAGGTGACGAAAAACCATATACTCAAAAACTTGATATTAATTATACTCAAAACAAAAGACAAAGTGTAAGTTTTGACTGGAAACAGGGTTCAAGTTTTACTACGGGTAATTACAAAATTGAAGTATATAACAATGGCTTTAAAGTAGGGGAAGGTTACAAACCTTTGAAAAAAGGTGGACTGTTTAGTTAGTCATTAATTCTGATATTACTTTGGAGGTCATATTTATAAAAGCGGTAAAATAATTTTACCGCTTTTATATTTTAAAAAAGAGCTCTTAAAGAGGCACGGCCAGTGTGTATTGTTGGGGTAATGCCTGGTTTTCTTCCTTCATACTGAATAGAAATCTCGATATTGCCACTAATTCTTTTTGTAAATTCTGCGTTCCAAAGCAAGTTTTTGCCGGGTTGTAAACCGTCTAACAATAAATAACCAACAGTTGTATTTTGCGATCCTTTGTAACCTTTAAAATCTATATTGTTATAAGTAAATTTTAAATTGATACTGCTTCCAGAAAGTATATTGTATTTAGCTTCCGTAATGATTGCATTGTTAATTGCATGTTCCAAAGAGTCAATTTTATTTTGTTTTTTGGAATAGAAATAACCTAACGTAACCCTTAAATTTGATTTGTATACATAAGTTAAACTTGGCTCCACAGCATTTTGAAGCACATTGTAATTTCTGTTTTCAAATTTTACTGCTTGTGTTGATAAGGTATTTTTTATTTGTTTTACAATCAACGAAGCCACTAAATTTTTTTTTAAACTTGCCCTTACTTTACTGTTTATACTTCGCACCGCTCTGCTTTCCACACCATAAGAAAGCAATGCTTTAGTTGATGCTTTGCTATGTGTAAATTCCAAACCAAATTTTGCACTTGTTCTGTTGTAAAAATAGGTGTTGGATAAAAAAGAATTTAAGGTAAGTAAACTTGTGTCAACATTACTTTTGGTAAAAGGATTAAATAAAAAATCATTCCTTGAGATGTTTTTCTTTGCAATTTGCAAAGCTGAACTGGTTGTACTCCTCAAAAAAATCTTTCTTAACCCATAATTTTTCTTTGCATTCATAATTGTTTTGGGGTCAAGATCAAGGCTATAATTAAACTGCAAATAATTTGCCTTTACATATTGATTGCCTGGCGTATATATTCTAATGTACTTTTTTTGGTCCTGAAAAACGGCTTCTTCAAATTCATTTAACTCAGGTATGCCGTTGTTGTTATAATCTATCCATGTATAAAAGCCTTGCCCAGCGGGCACTTCTATGTAAGAATACTCTCTTCTCTGCTCCTGTCCTGAACCTATTTCGTACAAAATATTGCCATTAACAAAACCCTTAAATTCATTTATAAAATATTCTGCTCTTCCTAAAATACTCCTGTCTTCTTTTTGCCTGCTTACTGTGCTGTCTAATATTTTAAGTTTTCTGTAAGTACCGGTAAATTTCAATTTATGATGCTCGTTTGCAAAAAGTTCTGTGAAAAGACTGTAATTATTACTCTTGTCTGCCGCAGATAAAAATTTTATTTTAGGTAAAAAATCCTCTCTGACATTAAATGCTATCCCCCATTTGTTTAGTTTTGTTTGATTGGTTCTTGCATAAAATTCATACACATTAAAAGAAAAACTTGTAAAATTTAAGGTGTCAGGTATTTTATTTGAAAGCTTATTATGTTCACCTAAATATTTAATGCCGGCTTCAAAAGATTTTAGTTTTTTAAAAGTTTTGTTTATATCAATAGTCGGTCTTAAAAAATTACCTTTTTGTAAAACAGCATTAAAATTTGTAAAACTTACGTTTGAATTTATTCTAAAACCATTTTTATTTATTTGCTCTACAAATCTTTGTCTAAGCCCATTGTAACCATCACTGCGGATATAATTGGTAATTTCGTAGGTAGCAAAATCTTCGCTTTTTGAAGAAACTTTGGTTGATAAACTAATGAGCTGTTCATTAGCCGAGAGCAGATCAAAAGGCAAACTCCAGTCTCTTAAAAATTCAATGTTTCTTAACCGCTCAATTGGTTTAAAACGATTTTGCACATACTCATAACCAATATTTGTTTTTAATGAAAGATCTCTATTTAAGACTTTAATTTTCCTGTTGTCATTTTCTAATTGAAATCTTAACGCCACACCATTGTTATTTGTTTTATCTTTTGAAGAAAATAAATTCAGGTCATAATTACTCATGGCAACCTCGGCCTCTAACTTTGTATTTTTATTTATTAAATAGTTAGCCCCTGCGGTAAAAATCTGTAGTTTTTTTGGGGTTACAATCAAAGTCACCGGCTCCCAATCGCCCTGTTTAATATTATTTATTGGCCCCACCCATTGAAAGGCTTTACCATTTGTAGCATTTTGCAACTGGGTATAATTTCCTTTATTTGTTCCGACAAAAGTGAAAGAAAGTGAGTACAAAGAATCTTGCGGATTGGTTGAAAGCACATACACAGCGGGGTAGATGATTGAGTTGGCCAGAGTATCTGTTCTTCGGTACAAAACTTTTCCAACAGCAAAAGTATCTCTTACTGCGCTTTTGTAAAATGCTGTAGAAATACTGTCGCCTATATCTGCTAAAAACTGTTTTTGTTTAGTATCCAAAACCTGATCAATTGCTGAATTTTTTGCATCACCATTTGAAAATGCTCCCAGATAAACCTGCAAATTTTTATTTACTTTAATTTCATCACTTAAATAAAATTGAGAATTTAAATAACTTCTGTCTGCATATTCAAACTCGATCTGTATTCTCACATCTTTTGTTATTAAGCGTTTGGGAGTGAAAGTGATTTCGGCAGTATTATAATTTATTACATAATCCTGGTCTTCTCCCCGCTGTAATCTTGTACCATCAATAAAAACTCTCTCTGTATTGGCAAGTACAATAAAAAACAATTCATTATTTGCGCCTACAAGTCTGTATGGTCCTTGGTTCCCTTCCAACGGTACTAAAATATTTCTGGTAAATTTTCCTTTGGTAACTGCTCCACTTACCAACAATGAATTTGATAGATTTTTAGTGATTTTATTATCTGTTAAAAACGAAATACCCTGTACCCTTTTATAAAAATTGAGGAAATAGTTTTTACTTTCTCTTATGTCAATATCTCCCAAACTTACAGCCCAGTTTTTCTTTTTTGCCTGAAAAAATATTCGGTCAAAATCACGTAGATCCTGCGTATTACCATCGGGTTGTATAGGAATATTATTATCAGTAACTGCTGCTGTAATCTCTATACTATCACCTATAAAACCATTTAACTGAAGATTTAAAGTACTGTTTACAACGGCATCCTGATTATTGCCAAAAGAAATAGCTCTACCAAAACTTCCATCGGTTTGAAGTGTGCCAAAATTTAAAAGTGGGTTATTTTGCTTTGGAGTATTGATTACTGTAAATGGATTTTCTTTGGTGAAACGGTAACGCACATCTTCATAATTAAACCTTCTTGCTACTGCATTTATTTTGAAGGGAAAAATTCTGTAGATAATTTCCACACTATCAGAAACAGGTTGTTGATTCCACTTTATTGCAGCGTTTACTTCATCAACTTCATACATAGAATGGGGTATATTTTTTATTGATAAAGTTCCAGGTGCAATACTAAAACTGTCAATTTTTTGATATGGAAATTTTACAGAAATTTTTTTATTTCTAAGATTTGATTTTGTTGGTGAACCACTTTGGGCAATTGAACGGCCAGATGTATATAACATTACAAATACAAAAAGTATTGTTTTAAGATAAATAAAATAATATTGCTTATGCTTGAAAATGATTACCAGTAATTTTTTGTAATGCAGTTTAATTTATAAAATACGTAGTTTTTAAGTTTCGAGTCATCTCATGTATTTGTGTTTCAAATTTGTATTTTCAAATTTACAAAATGAAATACTGTTTATTATAATCAATAGAAATGAATGCATTTTTGTTCAACTATATGTAAAGAAGACTTAAAAAACCGGGATTCAGTTGCTTGCAATAAAGAAAAATTCAAACTTGAGTTATTAAACAGCTGTTTCACAAATGAAAAATGGTTTGATGAAATCATCAAACCATTGAGTTATAATTTTAAAATTTAATCAATTTTCTTGTGTAGCAAAACCTGCTCCTATATATTCTTTGTTCATTCGGGCAATATTGGCAACAGAAATACCTTTCGGGCACTGCGCTTCACAAGCATAAGTATTTGTACAGTTCCCAAACCCCTCTTTATCCATTTGAGCAACCATATTTAAAGCCCTGCTTTCTCTTTCAGGATCGCCCTGTGGCAATAATGCAAACTGAGATATTTTAGCACCTACAAAAAGCATTGCACTTCCATTTATACATGCTGCAACGCATGCACCACAACCTATACATGCGGCTGCCATAAATGCATCATCAGCTTTCTTTTTATCAATGGGTATTGAATTTGCATCTACCGCATTTCCTGTATTTACGCTTATGTATCCACCGGCTTCAATCACTCTGTCAAAAGCGGAACGGTTTACCATTAAATCTTTTACAACCGGGAAAGCCCTGCTGCGCCATGGTTCTACTACAATTGTGTCACCGTCTTTAAAAGCCCTCATATGCAACTGGCAAGTTGTATTTTGTTTCCATGGACCATGAGCTTCGCCATTTATATGCATACTGCACATTCCGCAAATACCTTCTCTGCAATCATGATCGAATGCAATGGGAGATTTTCCTTCCAGAATCAATTGTTCATTTAATACATCAAACATTTCCAGAAAACTCATTTCAGATGAGATGTCTTTTACTTTGTATGTTTCAAAACTTCCTTTTGCTTTATTGTTTTTTTGACGCCAAACTTTTAGCGTGAGGTTCATGTGGTAGTGCTCCATATCTTTCAAACTTTTGTAGAGTTGATTAGATTTTAATTTATTAATTATTTATAACTTCTTTGTGTAGGTTTCACAATTTCAAAACTTAAATCTTCTTTGTGCAAAGCCCATTCACTTTCGCCTTTACTTTCCCACGCAGCTACATAAGCATAATTTACATCGTCACGTTTTGCTTCTCCGTCTTCGGTTTGGCTCTCTTCTCTAAAATGGCCACCACAGCTCTCTTCTCTGTCCAGAGCATCAATGCACATCAATTCTCCCAGCTCAATAAAATCTGCTACCCTACCGGCTTTATCCAGTTCAGGGTTCATTTCGTTTACTTCTCCGGGCACAAGAACATCACTCCAAAATTCTGTTTTTAAGGCTCTTATCTCTACAATAGCTTGTTTTAATCCTTCTGCATTACGGGCCATGCCGCATTTATCCCACATTATCTTTCCAAGTCTTTTATGAAAACTCTCTACAGTTTTTGTTCCTTTTATGCCAAGTAATTTATATATTCTTTCTGCAACGGCTTTTTCTGTATCTAAAAATGCGTGTTGATTTGGGTCTACAGCGCCGTTACGAATTTCATCAGCAAGATAATTACCAAGTGTGTATGGTATAACGAAATACCCATCAGCCAGACCTTGCATTAATGCAGAGGCACCTAATCGGTTCGCTCCATGATCACTAAAGTTTGCTTCCCCCAAAGCATATAATCCGGTAATGGTTGTCTGTAGTTCATAATCGACCCAAAGTCCACCCATTGTATAATGCACTGCAGGGTAAATGCGCATTGGCATTTCGTATGGATTTTCACCTGTTATCTTTGCATACATTTCAAACAGGTTACCATATTTTTCTGATACAACATCTTTACCCAAAGCAATTATATCTGCTTTAGACATATCACTGATACCTTTTTTTCCGGCTTCAATTTTTCCATATCTTTTTATAGCATCTGCAAAATCTAAAAACACCGCCATCTTGGTTGTTCCTACACCATAGCCCGCATCGCAGCGCTCTTTTGCCGCACGGCTTGCCACATCTCTTGGTACCAGATTTCCAAATGCAGGATATCTTCTTTCTAAATAATAATCTCTTTCTTCTTCAGGAATATCAGATCCTTTTCTTGTATCTCCTTGTTTTAATGGAACCCAAATTCTTCCATCATTTCTTAAGCTTTCGCTCATTAATGTAAGTTTACTTTGATGGTCACCACTTACAGGTATACAGGTTGGGTGTATTTGTGTAAAGCACGGATTGCCAAAAAATGCGCCTCTTTTATGTGCTTTCCAAGCTGCGGTTACATTACTCCCCATTGCATTTGTACTTAAATAAAATACATTGCCATAACCACCGCTGCAAAGTAAAATTGCATGTGCGCCATGTCTTTCTAATTCTCCGGTAACTAAATTTCTTGCTATGATGCCTTTTGCTACGCCATCTATCAAAA
This sequence comes from Ferruginibacter sp., assembly GCA_043787295.1. Classification (GTDB taxonomy): domain Bacteria; phylum Bacteroidota; class Bacteroidia; order Chitinophagales; family Chitinophagaceae; genus Ferruginibacter. The sequence continues at coordinate 8,262 of JAYVVD010000276.1, forward strand.
CCACATCCTGCATTTCGTGACGACGGTACATGGTTACATTACCCAAAGCAACCTGTCTTTCAACAGCACTGTATGCACCGAGTAAAAGTTGTTGTCCTGTTTGACCTGCAGCATAAAATGTACGCTGTACCTGTGTTCCACCAAAAGAGCGGTTGCTAAGCAAGCCACCATATTCTCTAGCAAAAGGAACACCCTGAGCTACACACTGGTCAATTATTGATGTGCTAACTTCCGCAAGTCGATGCACGTTCGCTTCTCTTGCACGATAGTCTCCCCCTTTTACGGTATCATAAAATAAACGAAAAACAGAATCACCATCATTCTGGTAATTCTTTGCGGCATTTATACCACCCTGCGCTGCTATGCTGTGAGCACGCCTCGCACTATCCTGAAAACAAAATGCTTTTACTTTATATCCGAGCTCCCCCAAAGCTGCTGCAGCAGAAGCTCCCGCCAAGCCTGTTCCCACCACAATAATTTCCAATTTTCTTTTGTTAGATGGATTTACAAGTTTTACATGGCCTTTGTAATCTTCCCACTTTTTGTCCATTTCCCCCTGAGGAATTTTTGAATTCATAAAGCGATTTTTTTCTATTGATCTTAAAAGTACATCAACAGGTTTATTACGATGTTATTATATCAGAAAATAAATTATAACCTTAGCTTATCCATCCTAAATAAAATGCAACAGGCATGCTTGCAAACAACAATGAAATGCCTATTGAATAAAATACTCCAATGGATTTAATTAAAGGAGTATATCTTTTATGATTTACACCAAATGTTTGAAAAGCACTTTGAAAGCCATGCATTAAATGCCAGCAAAGCGATATACAACCCAACACATAAAATATTATCACTATTAAATTACCTGAAAATACATTCTGCATTTCTCTGTATAAATTATGAACCTGCTGGTTGTTGTATTCCTGACCAAGTGTTGTTTCAGCAAGTGGTTGAATATTTGCCATACCACCAAAGCGGGAAGGAATCCAAAAATGATAAAAATGCATTATCAAAAATATCAAAATCAACGTACCAAGTAAACCCATGCTCTTACTGTACCACTTGCTTTTTCCGTCCGACCTTGTAACAGCATATTTTATTGGTCGTGCAATTCTATTTTGCCTCCATAATAATAATCCTTGCACAATATGTAGCAATAAAAAAAGCATCAATCCTATTTCCATTGTGCGGATAATAAAATTACTACCCATAAAATGACCCCAATGATTAAAGGTTTCTCCACCGTCATTAAAAAATATCATGGAATTAATTCCAGCATGAACAATTAAAAAAGTAATTAAAAATAATCCTGTAGCACCCATTAAAAATTTCTTACCGATGGAAGAAGTGAAAAAAAGTTTCCAAGTCATAAAACGAATATTGTTGAGAAAAATTGGTTGTGTAAAAGTACGTCAGGTAACATCAAGTTTTTATTTTATTTTAATTGTTTTATTCACTTTGTAATAATTAAAGAACTTCGCATAAAATTTTTATGAATTACATTTCTATAAACGAAATAAAAGAATGGAACAGATTTTACCGGACTAATTTTATAAATTGTTTATCAGGCTTTAAACCGGTTAGTTTAATTGGCACGATAAGCAATGAACAAAAACCCAATCTTGCAATATTTAGTAACATTATTCATTTAGGTGCTGACCCTGCATTAATTGGGTTTATTAATAGGCCTGTTTCTGCAAGCCCTCACAGCATTGAAAACATTAAAGCAACAAATCAGTTTACAATTAACCACATTAATACCACGTTTATTTCTAAAGCTCATCAAACAAGTGCTAAATACGAAAAAGGTATTAGTGAGTTTGAAGAAACAGGACTAACAGCTTATTACAGAGACAACTTTAATGCACCATTTGTTGCTGAAAGTAATATTCAGTTAGCATTGGAACTTGTTGAAATTATATCGATAAAACACAATGGAACATTTATGGTTATTGGTTCATTAAAAGATGTTTATTTAAACAAAGAAGTTGTATTAAATGATGGCTTTATTGATATCCAAAAAAGTGGCAGCATAGTTTCTTTAGGGGTGGATGCATATTATTCATGCCAGCCGATTGACAGATATGATTATGCAAAAATTAATACTGAACCCACAAAAAAATAAATTGTTTAATCCTAATCATCAGCTTAACCTTTTTTCCATTTCTTCATCTATCAAAAAAAAGATTGTTTCAGGTTTTAAGGTTCGCCATTGCAACAATTCAAACATTTCAAGATAGTTTGTTATTCTCGCTTTTTTAAAATCATGCTTGCTTTGCTCAGGTAAATTTAAAATAATTATCCATCCCGTGTCGTCCAATATCTGCTCATGCCATTCTTCGTAATAACTGTCATCACTGCTGTGAAAATTTAAAACATTTTCACCTATCAATATAAACTTAGAAATCCCCTGTTTGTACAACAAATCAGTGATGTTTCTTCTTAAGGTCATCACATCATTTTCTATGGCATCATTCCATTCACCTAATAATTCAATAATGGCAAAATGCTGGTCATAATCAACAAACAATAATTTTAAATACAAAGTTGTTGAACCAAAATCATCCCATTGGGGATGAATGTAATAATTGTAAACTACATGGGTATATTGAAACTCACTATAAGCTTTTTTAAAGAAGGGAGATCTTCTATCTTCTTCTGCTGTATATAAGTGACGCCAATTAAAATAAGGTTCAATATTCTGCATAACTGTATGTCTTTACAAAGACAATACAAATATCCTGCAAAAGAAAATTCGTTACCTTCTAAATACGGAAACTTGGGTACTAAAATCTTCAATTAAAATTCTAATATTTTTAGGTGCATAACAAATTTTATAACAAAAAAATGGGCCGCCTAAAAAGGCAGCCCCTATACTTATAACCAATATTTTTATTAAAGAATAATTACTTTATCTGAAAGTATCTCGCTGTTTTTGTTATCCAGCACTTTAATAATATAAGTTCCTTTAACTGGACGATTTTTTAAAGATATCTGTTGAGACTGCTGACCTTTTGATAAACCAACTTTGGTTGACTGCAAAGATCTTCCTGCAAGGTCAGAAATTATAACAGTGTACGCACCGTTTTGTTTTCCATCAAGCAAAACATTAAATGTATTGCTTGCAACAGGATTTGGATAAATGCTATTTTGCGAAAGATCGTTATTTGCTTTAACAGGGATTAATTTAGACAAAGATGAATTTCTTGCCTCATTAGCTTCTTTTTGAAATAATAAATTACCGGATGCAAGATCTGAAGAATTGTAAATAACATCTGAACCTTCCATTTTTTTAGCAGCAAGGTCAGATATAGACATTTTAAAATAACCTTCAAATGCAGTAGCACTGCTGAGAACAATATTTCCATCTGCATCTACAGCTGCACCATTTGTTGTGTAATTACCTGGCAAACCTGTAATAGTACCTTTAAAAGTTGTAATGCGTGAATTTACATCTACCACAAATAAATTTCTTGTTGCAGATATAATGTATAATTTTCCAAAAGCATCAGCAACCATATCGCCACCCCAGCTGCTGCATTTGTTGTGTACAGACAAAACTTTGTTTTCCTCCGCATCTACCAAACTACCCAAATCAGTGATTAATGGCTTTTTGCCGGTAGTAAATTTGTAAAGATGATTACCATCGTTTGTAACAGCATAGCCGTTGCCATCGCTTGCAAGTACCATCCTTGTAATGTTGTTAGCTTCTTCACCACCCATACTCGGTACATAACCAGGTATTGAAACTGAATAAAACTGTGGTGCATCATTTTTTACATTTGCATCCATCCACCTTAATTCTCCCATACGCATTGGTATGAAAAATAATTTGTCAGATCTTCGGTCAAAAGCTGCTGCAGCTACAAAACTTGAAGTTGGATATTGTGAAGGATTAAAAATATTTCCATCAATAAATGCTGTTTGATCAACAGATTTTTTTGAATCAATATTCAACATAGAAAAATTTGTTTTGCTGCGCTGAAATACAGTTTTAGTAACCTTACCAGTTGATAAATCAATTTGCCGGATATTCATCCAAATAAAATCTTTATTACCATCACCTGTAATGGCGTAACCCTTATTTTCATTTTGGGCAAATGATGCAAATGAAACTGCTATTAAACCTGTAGTAAGTAAAATTTTAAATTTCATAATTTTAGATTTAAAGTTAAAAATTAGAATTACAATTTAACACATATACATAATAAAAAAACTATTTTTATTATCTGGGCATTAATTATTATGGTATTTTATCAATCCATCCATCGGATTTTTTATAACATTGCCCAGCTTAAGTTCGTAATCCCTACACATCTCCGCAAGTACATCTTTAAAGCCATAGGCAACACTTCCAACAAAATTAATCGGCAAACTCCAGCTCTCTCTGTATTTATACACATGGTTAAAAAAGAAATCATTTATACTGTCTTCGATAATATTTTCAATCATAAAATGACCGCGGTTTTCTATTAAAAAAGTTACAAAACCGGCAAGGTATCGGTTTGGAAGAGTAGTTTTATAAACATTGTCCAATATTTCAGATGTAGTTTGAGGATATTTTTCTTGAAATTTATCCATGAGTTCTGCATCGAAAGTATTATACAAATAATACTGCAAAACTTTTTTACCCAGGTGTGTTCCACTCCCTTCATCTCCTAAAATAAAACCAAGTCCGGGACTGTTTTTTACAATTTTTTTTCCATTGTAAAAGCATGAGTTAGAACCGGTGCCTAAAATACAAGCAATGCCTTTTTCATTGCCACACAATGCCTTTGCTGCCCCAAGTAAATCATGCTCAACTTTTATGGAACTTGTTTTATATATTTTCTTTAAACCTCTTTTTATTAAAGAAACGTTTGCAGGATTACTACAGCCTGTGCCATAATAAAAAATTTCGTCAATATTTATGCTGCCGGTTTTGGGCAAAAGTTCTTCTGATAATATTTTGCCCAGGGATTCGTCGTTCAAAAAATAAGGACTAATGCCCTGTGTAGAAATCATTTTCTTTTTATTTCCCGATAAAAGACACCATTGAGTTTTAGTGGACCCACTATCGGCTATAAGAATTGAGCGCATGTTTATTATTTAAGTAAAACAAGGTAAAACAATCACACCATAAATTATCTTAAAAAATTATCTTCGCCGAAATTTAAAAAAGCTAAAATAATTATTTAGCTAAAACAGAAAAGCATGAACAAAAATTTAAAAATCTGGCTTCCTCTCCTCTTTAGTATTGTAATGATAGTTGGAATGATGATGGGTTATAAAATGAGGGATGCAATACCCGGCAAAAGTTTTTTTGCCATTGACAGGGCATCATCTATTCAGGAAATAATAAACCTGCTCAATAACAGATACGTTGATTCCATTAATACTAAAAGCATTACCGACACTGCCATACAAGCAATTTTAAGTAAACTTGATCCTCACTCTACATATATACCTGCGCAAGATCTACAGCAAATAAATGAAGAAATAAAAGGGAGTTTTTATGGAATAGGTATTGAATTTAATATGTTGAATGACAGTCTAAATGTAATAAATGTGTTGGCAGGTGGACCATCAGATAAAGCGGGTTTAAAAACAGGCGATATTATGCTGAAAGCAGGTGACAGTTTGATTTCAGGAAAGAAAATAACAACGGATAGAATAAGAAATATTTTAAGAGGACCGGAACAATCAACTGTTAAGCTAACCATGCTTAGAAACGGCAAACAAGTTCTCACAGAAGTTGGCAGAGGTAATATTCCGATCGTAACGGTTGATGTAGCTTATATGCTGGATACTACAACGGGTTACATAAAATTAAATAAGTTCAGTTCTCAAACGTACAAGGAGTTTATGAATAGCCTGCTTACATTAAAAAAAGCCGGAATGAAATCGCTTGTACTTGATCTGAGGGGCAATGGCGGCGGTGTGTTGGATGAAGCTACAGAAATTGCAGATGAATTTTTAGCAGGCGATAAATTAATAACTTATACAGAAGGTTTACATTTACCAAAAAAGGAATTCAGGTGCAGAAGACAAGGCCAGTTTGAACAGGGTAAACTGGTTATTTTGGCTGATGAAGGATCTGCAAGTGCCAGCGAAGTATTAATGGGTGCGCTCCAGGATTGGGACCGTGCAACTATTGTGGGTCGCAGGAGTTTTGGAAAAGGGTTGGTGCAGGAGCAATATGATTTACAAAACGGAGCGGCACTAAGGCTTACAGTTGCCCGTTATTATACACCTATCGGCAGAAGCATACAACGCAGTTATAAAGATGGAACAAAGTCTTATTACAGTTCTGTTTACAACCGTTACAGCAGTGGAGAAATGAGTTCTGCAGATTCTATAAAAAACGACACAACAAAAATTTATAAGTCCAGTAAAGGAAAAAGATTGTTTGCTGCAGGAGGCATTTCACCCGATTATTTTATAGCTGCAGATACATCAAAAATAAGTTTAACAGTCGGCAAAATTTACAGCAGAGGAATAATTGCAGATTTTGGTTATAAATATTACAAACAAAACCCGCAGGAATTTATACCCTATAAAAATTCTCTTTCTTTTGTACGCTCATATTCAATTAAAGAATCTCAATGGAAATTCTTTGAAAACATTGCTGCTAAAGATTCAATTCCATTAACAGCAATTACTACAAAAGAAAAATCTGCCATAGAAAAAATTTTAAAATCATCTTTAGCCCGCCAGTTATTTAGAACTGAAGGATATTTTGAAAGTATTAATGAAGATGATGCCTTCATTAAAAAAGCGATGGAAGTTATAAAATAAATTTTATTTAATGAATGATGAAAGTTCCTAAAAAGGGGCTTTCTAATTTTTTAGGAGAACAGGCAGATTATTAAAGCATCTTATCAGATTTGAGTAGGATCTCTACACTTAACAAAAAAAAGATTTACAGTTTTCAATTTTTTATAGAATTTATTCTGCTATACTTAACCCAAAACTGCTGAAATATTATATACTTAACTTTGCGTTTAAAAATAAATTATGTGGCTTAATAATATACTGGAAACCATTGGTAACACACCTCTTATTAAAATAAATAAAATAACGAAAGATCTTCCATGTACCGTTTTGGCTAAGGTTGAGTACTTTAATCCTGGTAACTCTATAAAAGACCGTATGGCTTTAAAAATGTTGGAAGTGGCAGAGCAGGAAGGGAAGATTAAACCGGGAGGTACTATCATTGAAGGCACAAGTGGTAATACAGGCATGGGCCTTGCTTTAGCAGCCTGCATAAAAGGTTACAAATGTATTTTTACAACAACAGATAAACAATCAAAGGAAAAAGCAGATATTCTTAAAGCCGTAGGAGCAGAAGTTATTGTGTGCCCTACAAACGTGGAACCTGAAGATCCACGTTCCTATTATTCTGTATCGAAAAGGCTTGCAACAGAAGTTCCAAATTCATGGTATGTAAACCAGTATGATAACCTTGCAAACAGACTTGCCCATTACGAACAAACAGGGCCTGAAATTTGGGATCAAACGGATGGTAAAGTAACTCATTTGGTAGTTGCAACAGGCACTGGTGGTACTATTGTTGGAACCGGTAAATATTTAAAAGAAAAAAATCCTAACATTAAAGTATGGGCAATTGATAGTTATGGTTCTTTGTTGAAAAAATATTTTGAAACAGGAGAACTTGATCAAAAGGAAGTTTACCCATATATAAGTGAAGGTTTTGGAGAAGATTTTGTGCCGCAGAATTATGATATGCAATACATAGATGAATTTGTGAAAGTTACTGATAAAGACGGTGCTGTAATGGCAAGGCGTATTGCAAAGGAAGAAGGAATTTTTGTTGGGTACAGCTGTGGCAGTGCTTTACAAGGCATGATGCAACTTAAAGCGCAACTTAAAAAAGATGATGTAGTAGTAGTTATTTTTCATGACCATGGCAGCCGTTATGTTGGTAAAATTTATAATGATCAATGGATGATGGAAAGAGGGTTTCTAGAAGTTAAAACTTTTAAAGATTTGGTTAATGGTCGTGGCACACAACGAATAATTACAGTTACACCCTTGCAAACCGTTTTAGAAGCAATTAATTTGATGAAGAAATATGATATTGAAAATATTCCTGTTTATAATTTGGATGAAAATATAGGATCAATTTCAGCAAATGGTTTGTTTGATAAGATTTTAAATAATCCTGAGCTAAAAGGTAATTTAATCGAGTCGGTTATGGAAAAGCCTTATCCAATTGTTTCATTTGATATGCCTGTGGAGCGATTAAGCAGTTATATTTCAAAAGAGACTGGCGCAGTTATTAGCAAAGATGATAGCGGGACTTTACACATCATAACAAAATACGATATTATTCAAAGCCTTTCTAAATAAGGTTTAGTTGTTTTACGATTTACTAATAAGCCATTACTTTACAGTATTTACGCCACATTCTAACAAGTGTGGCTTTTTTGTTTCATTAACTATCTCCAATATGTGAGTAATTTTACGATAAGTAAAATTGTAAAATATACCTATCGATTATTGCGTAAATACTTTTACGCCTGTATTTACTTCATTTTAATAAAAGAGAAGATTTGCTCTTGTATACACTTATAAAACTGTTCATCTTTGTGTAAGAAGTTGGTTGATAAAGATAAGTTATCAATCG
>JAYVVD010000277.1:0-2961 GCA_043787295.1 Ferruginibacter sp.
CTGCTGGTCTTTATCCCGCCACCAAAGCGAACCGCTGAATACACCCACTTTAAAAAATTCATTCGGATGGTTCCAAACAATATCCAATGCACACAATCCGCCTAATGAGAAACCAGCAAAAGATTTCTCTTTAAATGAAATAATGTTGTAAGTGGTTCTAATAAATGGAATGAGTTCTTCCATTACAAATTGTGTGTAGAGTCCTGCTTTTGCACCACGGCCTTTGTAATCTAATATATTGGCAGTACCGTATTCATTTTTTCTGTCAATAGAACAGTGAATGCCAACACAAAAAACAGGTTCAATATTGCTGGTGGCATACACCGATTCCAAAATATTTTCAAATTCCATGGTTCGTAAATCCTGGCCATCGTTAATTAATAATAAACTTATGAGAGAATGATTAAAATAGTCCTTTGAATAATAACTATCAATGATAACTTCTCTTTTAAGAAAAACAGAATCAATAATATACTGTTGGGTAATAATGGCTTCAATATTTTGGGTATACATAAAGTTCAAAAATAAGGAAACCTAGTTAAACAAATCCCACAGTAACTTATAAAAACATAATTTGTTTTTATGGGTCTTAAAAAATACATTTGGTAATTATAATTATTATTAAAATTATTTTAACTACAAACTAATAATATGAAAAAAATTGGCATCTTACACGGTAAGGAAAGAAGTTTTCCTGAAGCATTTATAGAAAGAGTAAACAGCAAAAATATTGATGGCATTATTGCAGAACCTGTGCGTATAGATAAAGTTGTACAGGGAGAAAGCAGCGGGTATGCTGTTATAATTGATAGGATTTCTCAAGATGTACCATTTTATCGAGCTTACCTTAAGAATGCTGCATTATGTGGCACTGCAGTAATAAACAATCCGTTTTGGTGGAGTGCGGATGAAAAGTTTTTTAATAATTGTTTATCTACGAAAATGAACGTCCCCGTTCCTAAAACAGTGATACTTCCATCGCATGAATTACCTGCTGATACTACTGGCGAATCGTTTGCAAACCTTGCCTACCCTATGGATTGGGAAAGCATGTTTAGCTATATCGGTTTTCCCGCATACATGAAACCACATGCCGGCGGCGGCTGGAAGAGCGTTTATAAACTTACAGATAAAGATGATTTTTTTGCAAAGCATGCAGAAACAGAGCAACTCGTAATGATGCTGCAGGAAGAAATTATTTTTGATGAATATTACCGTTGCTATTGTATAGGTGGAAAGTACGTTAAAATAATGCCGTATGAACCACGCAATCCGCACCATCTTAGGTATGTAGCAGATTTTAAACCCGATGCTGCTCGTTATAGGTTGATGGAAGATATTGTGCTTCGAATATGCAAATACCTTGGTTATGATTTTAATACTGTAGAACTTGCTATAAGAGATGGGGTACCTTATGCTATTGATTTTTGTAACCCTGCGCCTGATGCAGAACTTACCAGTGTAGGGCAGGAAAATTTTGATTGGGTTGTAGAAGCTGCAGCAACTTTTGCCATTGAAAAAGCTCAATCCCAGCTGGAAGGCTCTGATAATCTTACCTGGGGAGAATATATTAAGCGCAGCGCTAACAAACAGACATTGTATAAATAATTTAGTGCTGTTCATTTAAAAAATAATCAAAACTTATGGCTAGCTTATCATACAAACAATTTACGCTTGGTGTAGAAGAAGAATATATGGTGTTAGATCCTTTAACGCATGAACTGAAAAGCCACGAACAAAAAATTGTGCACGAAGGGCAGAAGATAATAATGGATAAAGTGAAAGCCGAAATGCACCAGGCTGTAGTAGAAGTTGGTACGGATATTTGTGCAGATGTTGATGAGGCTTTTATGGATGTTTCTACTTTAAGAAAAACGATCAGCAGTATAGCCGATGGATTGGGTTTATGGGTAGGTGCAAGTGGTACACATCCTTTCAGCCATTGGGAAAGTCAGTTAATTACAGACCATGCACGCTACAGCGAAATTGTAAACGAGCTGCAGGAAGCTGCGAGAAGTAATTTAGTTTTTGGCTTACACGTTCACGTAGGCATGGAAACCCGTGAAATGGCTATTCATATTGCAAACAGTGCAAGGTATTTTTTACCGCACGTATTTGCCCTCAGTACAAATTCGCCTTTTTGGGAAGGCAGGCAAACAGGTTATAAAAGCTTTAGGACAAAAGTTTTCGAAAAATTTCCACGCACCGGTATTCCAGATCATTTTGAAAGTATAGAGGAATATGATAATTATATAAAATTACTTGTAAAGACAAATTGTATAGACAATGCAAAAAAGATATGGTGGGATTTAAGGGTTCACCCTTTTTTTAATACAGTTGAATTTCGCATTTGTGATATTCCCCTAACAGTACAGGAAACTATTGCTATAGCAGGTTTATTCCAGGCAATTTGCGCAAAGCTTTACAAGCTGCGGGCACAAAATTTAAATTTTATGATGTATAACCGCAGACTAATTACAGAAAATAAGTGGAGGGCGAGTAGATATGGAATAGATGGCAGTATGATAGATTTTGGCAAAGAATCTGAAGTGAATACCCGTGTCTTAATTTATGAGTTGCTGGATTTTGTGGACGATGTAATACCACATCTTGGAAGTGCAAATGCTATTGGTCATGTACATAAAATTCTGGAGCAGGGAACGGGGGCTGACAGACAATTAAAAGTTTTTGAAGAAACTAAAAGTCTGGTTAATGTCGTGGATTATATACACGCAAGTTTTTTGTCGGGGTTGTAAAATAAAAAAATAAATCCCTATATTTGCCATCCAAAAAAAAATGGCTGCGTAGCTCAACTGAATAGAGCATTTGACTACGAATCAAAAGGTTTTAGGTTTGAATCCTAACGCGGTCACAAAAGACCTCACATTACAGTGAGGCTTTTTTATTTTCTAGAAATTACCAGTCTTTTCATTCTTTATTACTGATTTTAAACCTATTGCA
>JAYVVD010000278.1:0-2171 GCA_043787295.1 Ferruginibacter sp.
GTTCCAAAATCTCTGCAAATATGAAACAACAACTGCATTATTTCATCACTGGTTTCGGGGTCAAGGTTTCCTGTTGGTTCGTCTGCCAAAATTAATTTAGGAGAGTTTAGCAATGCTCTTGCTACATCAATTCTTTGCTGCTCGCCACCACTTAATTCAAAGGGCATTTTAAAGCCTTTGGTTTTTAAGTTCACTTTTTCCAACACATCTGCCACTTTATCATCCATTAATTTTTCATCTTTCCATCCGGTTGCACGCAATACAAATTTTAAATTTTCATTTACGTTTCTATCTGTTAGCAATTGAAAGTCCTGAAAAACTACTCCCAAATTTCTACGAAGAAAAGGAATTGTTTTCCAGGTTAGTTCTTTTAGATTATGACCTACAACCCAACCCTGCCCTTCGGTAAGTTCAAGGTCGCCATACAACGTTTTTAGCAAACTGCTTTTTCCGGTACCTGTTTTACCAACGAGGTAAACAAATTCACCCTTATCAACTGAAATGTTTACATCACTAAGAATAAGCGATTCACCCTGATAAATATTTACTCCTTTTAATTCTACTATGGATTGAGACATAATAATTTTTTATTTTCTGATTAAAGCAAATGTAAATATTAGAGCCGCTGTTTAAAAATGTTTTTTATACCTGCCTTGTTAAAATGTGTGGATAACTATATTTGTAGTTATAAAACTAACTTTATAGTTTTACTCCATCAAATTTATAAAATGATAAAGCAACTTACAAAAGCAGAAGAACAGATAATGCAGGCTTTATGGAAGCTGGAAAAAGCATTTTTAAGAGAAATAATTGATACTTTACCTGAACCAAAGCCACACAATAATACAGTAGCTACCGTAATAAAAATTTTAACTGAAAAAGAATTTATAGGCGTAACAGTATTTGGGCGCATGCACCAATACTATGCGCTTATAGATAAAGAAACTTACAGCAAAGCCACTATGAAAAATTTCGTGAAAGGATATTTTGAAGGCAGCTTTAGCAATGCCGTTTCTTTTATGGTGAAGGAAAATAATTTAAGCATAAATGACCTGGAGTTATTGCTAAAAGAATTGAAAAAGAAATAAGAACCCGAAAAGTTTTGTTGGACATAAATATTTTAATCAACTATTCAATTAATTAACTATGCTCCCATTTGCATATTATCTTCTCAAAGTAATTATTTGCTCAGCAATGCTTTTCAGCTATTATTGGTTTCTGCTGCGAAACAAAGTTTTTCATGCCTACAACAGATTTTATTTACTTGCAGCCGTTGTATTATCTTTTAGTTTGCCGCTCATAAAGTTTAATATATTTCACAACAATGCAAATAAGCCAACAGTTATAAAAATGTTGCAGGTAGTAGCTGCCGGAGATGAATACATGAATGGAATAATAATCGAAGCCCCTGTAAAAAGTCACTTTAATCTCATTAACGCTGTTCCTTTTTTATATGTAATTGTAAGTTTATTTTTTTTAATAATGCTAATTCAGTTATTGGTTTCAATATTTTTATTGCTGCGAAAAAATCAACAGCAAGTTGTAGAGAATATCTATTTTATTAATACTGATGCGGCAAAGGGAACACCATTTTCTTTCTTTAAATATATTTTTTGGAATAGACAAATTGATATTAACAGTCCTGCCGGAATCAGAATATTTAAACATGAAATAGCACATGTACAACAACGCCACAGCTGGGATAAAATATTCATCAATGTTGTACTGATTTTCTTTTGGAGTAACCCGATTTTTTGGTTAATCAGAAAAGAACTAAGTATAATACATGAGTTTATTGCGGACAAACATGCAGTGGAGGATGGTGATACATCTGCATTTGCAGCAATGATTTTACAAGCTACCTATCCACAAAAGAATTTTTTTATAACAAACAATTTTTTCTACTCACCCATAAAAAGAAGACTTCTGATGCTTACAAAAAACCAACATCCCCGTATGAATTATATCAGCCGTTTACTTGTTTTACCTCTTTTAGTAATTGTATTTGGTGCTTTTACTATAAAGATTGCAGATAAAATCGGCAGCGAATTGGTTGCTGGAAAAGCTGCAAATAAAATTGTTGTAGTGCTTGATGCAGGGCATGGTGGGCAAGATGCAGGTGCAATCAATAAAAATGGAATTACTGAAAAGGATTTAGCACTTCAACTTGT
>JAYVVD010000279.1:0-10685 GCA_043787295.1 Ferruginibacter sp.
CATTTCAAACTTATTTCTGCAGCTGCAGAAATTGATTTTGAAAATGACAACTTTGTAATAGACACCGCTGATACTCTCGTGTTGCCATGGGATTTTGCAGCAACAGCTATAATTGATTTACCTAACAATGTGAGTGCTAACAGCACACAACCTTTGTTTTTGGCATTCGGTATTGAGTTTTATCAGGAAGTAAATGGCATTATTGTGAAAGTATCTGGTTTAACCCGCAGCCGAGGCAGGCCGCAAGGCACGCCAAATTATGGGCAGCGGGTGGACTGCTACCTACTGAAATAAAGGAATGACGAAGAGAAGTGTAATGAAGTGGAATGAACATTAAGGATTGCATCTGCAATTTGTGTGTTTGTGCATAGCCAATGCAGCAGAGGAAAACACCATGTTGCAGGTGCAAAAAAGCTGAGCCGGTGAATGAAATGGAATGAAACGAAACTGAGGAAGTAATGAATAAAGTGGATGAGCAGGACACAGGTAGCTGCCCGAACAAAAGGTAGGTGAACTGCAAGGAATGTGACAACCTGCGAAGCACCCGAAGGGCTTTGTAGCTGCTGCACTGCCTTAGAAGGCTATAGAAAGCCTATAAGCAGCTGCTACAAAGGGATGGCGCATTGCTTGCTGAACCTGCCTGTAGTGAGACCTTATTACCTTGCTTAATCAACACCGATAGAATGATATTTTGGTTAAAAAGCTAATCTAAAACTTTGCGGTAACACCCACATAAAAACTTCTACCTACCGAAGGAATTATACCCGGACCAGGGTATTCATCTGTACGCCTTGTGAAATATGTTTTATCAAATAAATTATTGATACCTGCTTTCAATGAATAACGATTAAGCCTATAAGTTGTACTAATATCAAAAACCGTGTAGGCCGGTATGTAACCTGCAACAGGGTCGCTGCTTACTTTTTCATTTGTAGCATCTCCATAGCCGTCCCCTGTGGTGTTTAATTGTAAAGTACCTGATAAGCGTTTGTCGGAATAACTCAACCCAATCCTATTTATATATTCAGCAGATGCCTCAACCCTATTTCCTTTAAATTCTCCGGTAGTATATTTTGCATCAATAAGAGCAAGTGAATTAAAAATGCTTAGTCCTCTTTTTGAGCTTGCATCTAAATATTTTAAGAGGTTAAATTCGACGTAACTTTCTAAGCCTTTATGTACACTATTTGCAACGTTTGTTCTTAATGTATATTGAGTTGGTGTACCCGCATTAATTAAAACAGTTCCGATCCTTTTATTATAAGCGAGATAAAATAAACCAATATCAAAATTCAGGTAATTATTTACTGTTCCCCGGTAACCCAAATCTGCATTAAAACCATTTGCATCTTTTAGGTTAGGATCTATTAAAGAAGTAACGCCAAACCCTGTTAATTGAGAATAATCAATAGGACGATAAGCCTGAGAGATGTTGCTGTAAATATTGGTATTTAAGGATGCTTTATATTGAGCACCTAACCCGAGCAATGGTACGTTTCTTTTCCTGCTTTCCTTTGTAATAATTTTATCATTGCCTTCAACTTTATACCCCTTACCTGTGCTTTTTAGATATTCAAAACGAAAACTCGGAGTTATAGAAAATTTTTTGCTGAATTGAAATATGTTTTCAATGAAAGGAGCAACATTGGTAGTACTAAAATCAATGTCATATTCATATGGACCAATAACCGACAAATCAAAATCGCTACCCTTAGTACCTTCACCACCTCCCTGGCGTTTGAACCAAGCATAGGCATATCTTACACCAACTGCTATTGTATTTTGTTTTTTTTCTATGTTGTAGTTGTGTAACAATCGTAATTCGGTTGTAGTATTATGCATGTCTTCATTCTCTACTTCTCGATTTACAAATTCGCCTGTAGATGGTTCTATTCCATCTAAAGCACCGGCACCACCGTCTTCATTTCGCCAAACTAAAGCTCGATTACTAAACAAATAAGATGATTTGATATTAAAGGTAGTTTTAGGAGCGATTATATAATTGACATTGGCTGCAACAATATTCCAAGGACTTTTTAACCAATTTCTCGATCTAAAAGATGTACGAGGGTTTGCTGCAAACATACTATCGGTAAGACCACCGGGCATTTTAATAGAATTACGAAGTAATGAGTATTCTATACTGGCACTTAGTTTATTTGTAGGGTTGTATTGAATTTTTGCAAAAGCAGATAATTGTTTTTGTTTACTGTTTGACCTCCACCCATCCAGTGTACGATACTGCGCAAAACCATAGTAGCTAATTTTTTTTATTGTACCGCCGACTGAATTAAATGTATTGAACAAGCCAAAACTACCGCCTGTTTGGGAAGTATACAATTCAAAGGGTTTGTTTTTTGGAGCATCGTTTACAACATAATTTACCATGCCACCGAATTGGGAACCAAATTGTAATGAGGCTGCGCCTCTGATCATCTCAATCCTGCTTACGGCTTCCATCGGGGGTATATAATATGCTTCATTATAACCAAATACATCCGCACTGATATTATATCCATTTTGCCGTGTATTCATTTCTATGCTTTGCGTAGGATTTAAACCACGGGTAGCAATACCGTTTGCAGTAAAGCCTCCTGTTTCCGTTTCCACAATATTTAAACCTGGTATTCTGCCTAATATTTGGCGGGTATTGTTGATTGCTTTATTAGCATCAAGGCTATCTACTATTATAACCTCGTTCTTCTTACCTGCGTAAACAATTCCATCTTTCGTATCAGGCATATGCCCTGTGCCACGTACTGTTTTTATACCCAACACTGTAACTGTTTCTAAGTTTTTTGTTTTTATACTGTTCTTTGATTGTTGGGCAAATAATGATGATCCTATTAGATGGAGCGCTATAAAAAAGATTCTCTTCACGTTTTAATTTTTAAGATGTCTAAAGTCTTTTATTAAAAGATAGGAAGATTCAAAATGCGAAAAGAAACTTACGAATGTGGAAAAAGCGGTTAATGCATATTAAGTTTTTATTGTTGTGATTTTGAAAAGTGCATGTTTACTTTCCAAATTTGTCCAAAGTGAGACCTTATTACCTTGCAAATGTTTTCATATTATGGGAGAATAAATTTGAAACATGTTGATTTGCTTTCCAATTTATTGTACTCTTAAACGTAGTAAACTGAACTGCATATTGACACTAAAATATGGGTCGATCTATTTAATCCAATTGCATTTTTGGTTATATTATTGTTGTAAGTAATTGGATTATTCAAAAAATTATATTTAACCTGCGGCTCAAAATAATGCTGCTTAAAACTTTTTTTATGAAATATGTAATTATTCTCTTCGCTTTTTTTGTCGTAAACACTGCTGCAACTGCACAGATTAAAATGAAAAAACATTCAAAGCATCATATGCAGCATTCCATGAAGGATTGCGTTATGATGAAGGATGGTTCTATGATGATGATGAAAAATGGTAAAATGATGGAGATGGACCAAGATATGACGATGAAAGATGGTACTGTTTGTATGAAAGACGGCACATGTAAAATGAAAAACGGTAAAACTATGATGATGAAAAACGGTGATAAGTGTTATATGGATGGGAAGATGGAGAAAATGAAAATGTAGTTTTATAATTTAGTATTATTTAAAAGCTGCAAAATCGCAGCTTTTTTTATGAACCTAACTATTTTGTTTGTCACCTACATTTTCATACAGGCCATCCCTGCCATAGGAGAGGCACATTTTTTAAAAATAAATTCGCTGTTAATCAAATAAGCTCCTTTAATTACTACTGCTTCACTCTGTTCTAAACCGTAAGTAATTTCTATTCGATCACCGCTTTCAATACCTGTAGAGACCATTTTGTTTTTAAAAGTATTTTTGGCGGTTTGTACCCATACTGTTGCTCCTTTTTCATCTCTTATGACCGCATCAGCGGGTTATGATAAAACGTTTTTTTGCCCTCCTTTTAAAACTACATATGCCGACATACCCGGCTTTAATTGATTACCGTTATTAGGTACAGTAACCCGTATTAAATTGATACGCTTATCAGGGCTTATCTCTGGATTTACAAAATCTACTTTACCTATAACTTCCTCGTTTATATCAGGCAGCTGAACAACTACATAAATGATTGATTATATTTTAAAAGAGAATGATGAAGTTATTTGGCACTGAGTTTTAAAATGGTATAATGTGTATTACTGAATGCACTTCGGAACGTATCTGTTTTAATACCCACCGATGAAGTAATTTCCGCCTACTTCTTCCCAAGATCAACTGTTACAGATGTTACACCACGTACACTGGATAATTTCTGTTTAACTGTTGAAACACAGCCGTTGCAACTCATACCTCCTATATGGTAAGTATGTGTAAGTGATTTTCCATGATCTTTTAATTTTAATTGTTACAAATACTTTAAATCTTTCAAGTTGCACCCAATAATTAATTTTTCTTTACTAAATCCATCCCGCATTTTGGACATTTACCATCTTTGTCAAGCGAAACTTCAGGGTGCATTGGGCAAGTGTAAACAACTGCCATACTTTTGCTTTTCTTCATTTTTGAGCTTTTCATGCTTTTATTCATCATCGAACATTTACCCATTTTGCCACTCATTTCCATACAGTCGCCTTCTTTCATCATCATCTTTTTACCATCATTCATGGTACACTCACCATTAGTCATACATTTTGTACCATTTTTCATAGTCATGTCTTTTTCCATTGGCATTGTTTTGCCATCTTTCATTACCATCATTTTGCCGTCTTTCATCATACAGCAATCCTTCATCATTGCTTGTTTGGATTTAGTTTGTGCAAAAGAATTACTTGCTGTAAAACACAATATTATCATAAGCATCGAAGCAAACACGATCGAAATTTTTTTTTGAATTTTCATTTTATTATTTTAAAAAATATTTTCAGTTACGCTGTTACCCGTTCTTCAGTATCTCTGTTGCCCAGTATTTGTAATTAAAATTTTATTCCTAATCCTCCGCCAAACGTGCTGTATCGGGTATCATAGTTTACGAACACCCCAATATTTTTTGTAAGCACATAATCCAGGTTAACATCTAACCTTGTATAATTATTAACCTGCCATTGCGCTTTATAATTTAAACCCAGCCTACGAGTTAGCCTTTGCCCGCCTCCTAATTGAAACCGTACATTACCTTTTGTGTTTACTTTAGCTTCTGCATCTATCAAAAAAGGAAGTAGATACCTGACTCCGATAACCGGTAGAATTACGTTTTCATTAACCACAATTGCAGCGCCTTTTAAATTGGTTACAAATTTTTCATTACCTACATCAACGCCACCAAACACCCTTAGGTATTGCCCCAGGTAACGTTCGTAATCAGCATCCATTTCATAGTTGCCTTTCCAATCTGCATCGCCGCTTATATTGAAAACATTTTTATTGTTGGATAAGGTAAGACTGAGGTAATTACTTGTTACACCAATATCTGCAGTACCCCAGAAAAATAGCTTATTATCCAATTGAACATTTTTTGCCAACTTGCCTTCCGGGTCAACATCTGCATCCTGTTTATCGCCTTCATAACTCATTACCCTTGCCATACCCGTAGCCATGTGGTATAATAAATGACAATGAAATATCCAGTTTTTGGTATCATCGGCCAAAAATTCTATGGTAACTGTTTCCATGGGAGCAAGGCTCACGGTATGTTTTAGCGGAGAGTATTCTCCCTGTCCGTTAAGCACCCTAAAAAAATGTCCGTGAAAATGTATGGGGTGGTACATCATAGTAGTGTTTACCATTTTAACCCTCACTACCTCACCTCGTTTAATTGGTATCATGGCATCTTTGGAAAGTGGCTTGCCATTAAATCCCCAAATATATCTTCGCATGTCTCCAACTAATTCCAATGTCATTGCATGAATAGGACGTTCCTTTGAAAAAACAATCGGCTCTGTTGATTTTAATATTTCGTAGTTAGAATTATTAAACTCATCCAATCCAATATCCATTTTTTTATTACTCATAACCATGCCTTCCATATTATCGGCTTTCATGACCATACCTTTCATTTTATCATTCTTCATATCCCTGCTTTTCATCTTATCGTCTTTCATATACATGCCTTGCATCTTATCATCTTTCATACTCATGCCTTTCATTTTCATCCCTTTCATGTTTAGGCTAATCATATTCATTTTGCCCATGGCTTTTGTCATGCTATATAAATCCGGGGCAGGAATTTTCTTTACAAATATTTTATCGCCTTTACCAAGAAAAACAGAACTGCTGCCACTTCCATCCTGTGCCGAAGCCCTGAATTCTGCTGCGCCATTGTTGGGAATAGTTACTAAGAAATCATACACTTCACCCATGCTCATTAGGCGATGAATAATTTTTACCGGTTGTACATCCAGTCCATCAGAAGATATCAATAACATTTCCCCTGCATACTGCACATGAAAATAGGTAGCTGCACCTGCATTGATAACCCTTAATCTTATTTTATCTCCGGCTTTTAAATCTGAATAATCCGTTGAATCTTTACCATTGATAAGAAAACGGTCATACACGAAATCGGAAATATCCATTGATGGCATTCGCCTGAATGATTGCGTTAAGTAAGCTCCCACAGCTTTGTTTTTTATAATGCCGGATAAAGGTTGGATAGTATTTTTTCTGATAGCACTCCAGTCATTGTGCCGCTTTAAGTTTTTAAGGATATTTTTGGGTTGATCGTTTGTCCAATCCGATAATTGTAATACTATTTCTTTGTTAACTTTATAAGCAATTTTTTGGGGTTGAATAACGATTGAACCATATTCGCCTTTCTGTTCCTGCAAATCGTGTGAATGATACCAATAGGTGCCGGATTGCACAATGGGAAATTCGAACGTATGTGTTTCGCCTGCTTTTATTTCGGGGGTGTTTAAAAAGGCTACACCATCCTGCCTGTTAGGTACAAGTACGCCATGCCAGTGCATGGTAGTAGATGTTTTTAATTGATTGTGTACACGGATAACTGCAAAATCTCCTTCAGTAAAATATAAAGTTGGTCCCGGAATATTATCATTAATAACAATTGCCATGGTGAGCTTACCGGTAATGTTTACTTCTTTTTCTTTTACGTACAAATCGTATTCTACTCTTTTGCCTGTTAGCTTCACCTGCTTTTCTGCATAAGCTCTTGATAGAGGTAAAGTATTTTTTATTTCTGCATCCATCTTCATCTGAGCATAAGAATCGCTTGCTGCTAAACATAAAATGATTATGAGTTGTAGAGAAATGAGGTTTGCTATTATTCTTTGCTTACTTATTCTGTTTAATTTTTTCATCTGTTTGGTTGTTGCCTTATTTAATTAGATCTTTTTATTAATTCCATGCCGCACTTGGGGCATTTGCCCGATTTGTCTGATTTTACTTCTGGGTTCATTGATCAGGTATAAGAACCTGCACTCATGTTACGTGATGGCCTTGCTAGTTGAAATCCATATGAATCAAACATGGACAGACAAAATCGACTACTGAGTTTATTGAGAAAGTAACGAATAGAAATAATGCCTTATATTTCATCCTTCTGGAGATATTCATTTTTTTTAAAGGCTAATCATTTTTTTTGTTTTATCAAAAGTATTTTACTGTGCTTTCTTACTTTATGATTTTCGTCAGGCTTATTTATGAATTCAGTTATCTTTCTATTTAGATGTTTAAACATAAAATCATGGGAATAAATAATTAGCTAAATAATAAAGCCGCATCAAGGTTCGGATGAATAACATTAAAGGTAAATTCCTTTATAAGGAATAGTATTACACTGTGTTGAGAATAAGTACATATGCATTCATTTTGCAGGTACTGATATCTTTTCTATTTTATACAAGCTCAAAAAATCAAAACGAAAGCCATTACATTTTCAATAATGAGATAAATAAAAAACCGGATCTATAAGAATTATACGGATTTTGCAATTTTTTCCATAATGTGATAACTTTCGCCAAACTTGCAAAGAGCATTGCAGTGGCTACGCAGTTCAGAAAATAGAATGTATTTAATAGGTACATTATTTTGCTTAATAGAAGGACGGCACAATTGCATACAAACATCCTTTTCTCTCTCTCATCCGGCACAATCAAATAAAACACTTCATCGCCGTTTGCAATAGTATAACTTAAATCTGTTAACCGCAAAATGCCGGAGTAAATGCTGGTGCTTTTTTCTACTTCAAAAGCAGCGATTACATTATTAGTCCCTTTTTGAAACCACAGGATATCAATCAATTTAACGGTGTTCAATGTTTCTTTATCTAAATTAATTTCAGGGAATTGTTGTAAACTCATAAAAGAAAAACTATTACCGCAATGTTGCCTTGAGCGGTCATTGGATGCTGCAATTACATCGTAACCCAAAGCATTACCAATCTTTAATAAATGGTAGTGCATTTCAGTATGTAAGTCTTCTTCTGCCTTTTCTTGTTCTACACCTGTCTTTCTTTTTTCAATCAGTTTCTCTAATTTCTTGCGTTCTGTTTCTGATAAATATTCGTCTGTGCCTAATATTAATTTTTGTGTCCCGATTTCAAATAACAATCCTGCAATGGCTCCCAGGTCTGATGACAATTCTGAACGATATTGATTATCAGTATCTATCATTACTTCCCTTAATTTCAAATACTCACTCCAGTTACCTAATTTCTTTTTGTCTTTAAATAAAAAATTAAAACCATTAATAATAGCTGTATTAAAAGGTGGAATAATAGTTGGGTGCAGAAAATAAAGAATACTTGCCACTGCCGGACCAAGTCCTTTTATTTTGTATCCATCCAGTTTGATAATTTCTTTAATAAGTTGGTCTTCCGTTTTTGCATTGAGGCAATTTTCCAGAAATTGACCAAAAGCCTTTTTGTTGTCTTCATTCTCATAGATGTCGGGTATGAGTAATTTTGGTTTCCAGTAAAAGGGATGGGAAGCTCCTTCAAATACCTGCTTTTGTTCTGTGATGCATGAAAGCACTAACTCTAATGACGAGGCTTTAAAATCGTTAGGGAATTTTTTATTCTTTATATCATCTACTATCTGCATTACGCCCCTGCGGATTGAACGAAAAGCTTTTAATCTTTCTTCATTGTTGATAAACCAAGTGTTGAAAACTGATTGCTGGTCTGCCTTATATTGCTGAATGATTTGAGATAAGTTGCTATTCATTTAATGCTACATTATGGCCATTAAATTACATCATTTACAGCAACCCTTCTTCCTTACAAAAATGACTTTAAAGATTTTCCAAAAAAAATGCCCTCTTGGTTTTATAAATGTCATTTTACAGCATGGTTAAAAGCATTACAGCACTCATACCAATCATCAAAGCATCTTCAATAATGGTGATAGTACTCATTGGTAAATTAAAAACATCTCCCAAACAGGCACACTTAATTTTTTGTTTATTAAAAACAGCTTGCAGCACACCAATAATGCTTACCATCATAACTGCAAAGGTAGCAGTGTTTGTAAGCAGGGGATTAAATCCTGTTAAGAAGGCGAGACCCAAAGACAGTTCTATAAAAGCATATACATAGCCCCAGCCGTCCCATTTTTTTGCCACAATATCATACATGGCATAACTTTCAGCAAAGCCTTTCAGGTTTAATAATTTAAAAAAAGAAAAGGTAAGGAAAAAGCCTGCCATAAAATTATTCATCCACCGCATAAGAGAAAATGGGCCGTTTATATATTCAACCAATAAAGTTATGCCGAGCAGATAGCCGAATATCAAGAGGATGGGCATATATATTTGCAACCAAGATCTGGTGTCTTCGGTTGCATCTGTTTGGCCATGCATCATGCCACCATCAGCACTTGTAATAATATAATTGCCCGCCTGCGTTAATGCTTTTTGTAGTACATCTGTGGAAATATGTTTTTGCATTGTTATTTTACCCTGCGGTGCCTGCAATTGTACTTCCGCTTCCGTTATGAGGCCCATTTTAAGAAGTGCGCTTTTTACTTTGGCAACGCAACCGCCGCAAGTCATTCCTGTAATGTTGTAAGTATGTATCATAATTTTTTTTAAATAAGCCGCACCGATGGAGCGGCTTTAAATTTTATGTATTGAAATAAGCCTAACAGCAGCAACAGCTACCGCATGTACAATTTACGCATACACAAACTTCGCAAGTACATTTTGGTTTGCCGCAGGTTTTTTGATTTTGATTTTTTACTGTTTTCATAATTATGTTTTTAATTTATAACCCAAAGGTATGCTGGGGCTAAGCGATGATTGATACAGTATTCAGTAATTGATTTGTAAAATTTACAGTTCATCAAGATTCTTACGTTGATGGTTTAGGAGAGCTTTAAACTCCGTAGCAGTAAAACCCGTTTGCATTTTAAATTGGTTTGATAAATAGGATACACTGCTGTAACTAAGTTTATCTGCAATTTCTGACAGCGACAGTTCATCATATTTAAGTAATTCTTTTACTTTTTCGATACGCTGAGCAATAAAATATTTCTCTATAGTAATGCCCTCTACTTCTGTGAAAATATTACTCAGATAATTATATTCCATGTTTAGTTGCCGACTTATTTCGTCAGAGAGTTTTACAGTGCTACGCTCCTCAACATAATGGACGGGGTATGTGTAAAATATCTTTTTACTGTAACCTTTTCTTTTGTTTGTGCAATACTTCAAATGGGGCAGGCAATAATTAAAATAATCAGTTTAATCAATTTC